>NZ_CP028477.1:0-114506 GCF_003047105.1 Celeribacter baekdonensis | reverse complement strand
GCAAGACGGGACGGTAGCTCGGCACGGGTGGTGGCACGAGGCCATGGCGGCGGATTGGACAAGTGCTGTCGGATGCTCCGCGCGCGGGTCGATCCGGATCGCCTGAAGATCATAGGCTTCGTAGACGGCATCCTGCAGCGTGCCGTCGGGTTCGCTCCAAGCTTTCGGTAGGTAGTCGAGCAAGGCCGTCTCGATGTCGTCGAACGGGTGCTTTGCCCGTTCCTCAGCGAGGGCACGAGATTCCTTGCGAGCGGCGTTGCGCAGGGCGTGCAAGTTGATGCGCGTCGGTCGGGATGGCACCGATAGCGCCGAACTAGTCGGGCTGGCTGGGGACTCTGGCGCTCGGGGCAATGAGTGAGAACTGCGGAGAGAAGTTCAGCGGTCGTGTCACAGATCGGATGATAGGCGGCGTCGATGTCGACCTTTGGGGTCTCAAGTTCGTCGACCGCGCACTTGTCGATCACGGTGAGCCGCGTGTCGACCGTGGTGCCATGTCGCGCGAAGACCTTGCCCTCAATCGCGCGGAAAACACTACATCGGCGCTTGAAAGCGATCCGCTGAAAGGTCGACTGGAAGGATTTCGCGGAAGGTCGAAAACTCTCGCCAGTGATGACGACAAGGCGCCCACCCGGCGCGAGGCGCGCCAAGACGGACAGGACATGCTGGCTGGTGGCCTGCCGGAATTGGCCTTCAACATGGTTCGCAGCCGAAAACGGCGGGTTCATTACGATGACAGAAGCGTGATCGACCGTCGAGACGATCGTCGATCGAGCGGCATCGTGATCCGACACGACGGTGTTCGGGAACAGGTGCCCCAGCAAGGCGCGGCGGGTTTCCGCAAGCTCGTTCAACGCCAGTCGCGCGCCTGCGATCCGCGCGAAGATCGCCAGCATGCCGGTGCCCGCCGAGGCTCGAGCACCAGATCGTCAGCATGCAGCCCAGCAACCTGCGCGACAATGGCCGCAAGGGTAGGGGGTCGAGAATTGTTGCAAACGCCACACTGTCTTCGGAACGTCGTGTGTGGGGCGGGGCCAGACTGGCCAGGCGTTCGATCATGGTGAGGAAGGCCTGCGGTGAGGCGGCCTGGCGCTGCATCAATGCGCCGTAGCGCCAAAGAATCAGGATCTGGGCATCTCGGCTGCCTCATAGCATCCTTCCAGACCCAGGCGCCGCTCGTGTCGCTAGCGCCAAAGGCATCTTCCATCGCGGCGCGCAGGGCTGCAGCATCGACGGGTTTGCCCGCTTCGAACTGCGGCACGAGGGTTTTCGCAGCCTGGATCAGGTTGTGCGAGAAGCGCGAGGCTTCCGGCGGACAGGGCCTCGGCTCGGGCGCAAGCGGGCGAATGGGGGTAAGCGTTCATCGCAATCTCGGAGTTGAGGGTTGGCCCCAAAACCCCGTGCGCACTCTCTCACCCGGAGGGGTCACCCCTCCCGCCCTGCCTCTCGCTCTTTTGGGCAGTCCTAACAGCGCTCACAGAGAATGTGCTAGCAGCCGAATTTTCACTGGTAATTTGCAACCTTATTCATCCCCAGAGACCTTACTCTGGCAGGTCTCAATGAATGCCCGTAACGCGTTGGATGTAAACCGGTTGGGGTAGTAGAGCCTTGGCCCATCCAAAGGATGCCAGTGCTCTTTCAGGATCGGCACAAGCGTCTGTGCGCGAAAATCGTCCTCGAGCCAATTGCGGAACATGGCGATGATCCCCATTCCCGCCCTGGCATAACTCAACCCAGAGTTCAGGGCATTCACGCTGAGGACCAAGCGTGTGGCAGGCTCGACCGTGATGGCCTTACCTCCGGCTTGCAATGTCCACGGAGCAGAGGCCACCCGGCAGCGATATCGGATCGCATCATGGGTGGTCAGTTGTGCAGGAGTCTCTGGGCAACCATGTGCCTCCACATAGCGGGCGAGGCGGCGAGCGCGATCTGCTGCGGCGCGTCCAATGGGGATGGAGATCATGTCCTTTTCAAGCGATGCGCCGTAGCGAATTCCCGCATCGCAATCAGACGCAACAATATCGACCAAGCCGTTGTCGACAACAAGCTCGACCTCCACAGCCGGTGTCGATGCTGAAACGCGGCCATAATAGGCGGCAGGATATCGGCATGACCGCGCCCGGCACATTGATCTTCAACCGGCCGCTCACCCGACCCGTCGAGCTTGCAGTTTCAGCACAAGCGCGCGCACCTCGGCCATCAGTGGCGCGATCCGTGCGGCCAGTGCTAGGCCTTGGTCCGTCGCCCGCATGCTGCGCGTCGTGCGCAACAGAAGCGGACACCGAGCTGTGTCTCGATGCGGGACACCGTCGTGCTGACGTTTGACGGCGCAACCCCGAGACGCCGCGCGCCGCTCGAAAGCCCCCCTCGTCAAGGACCGTCAAAAACACGATCAGATCGTCTTGGATATACTGTTCTTCATGGAGAACAGACTATTCGATATTTGTCAGATTATCAAAGGCACAAAGAACAGTGGATACTCCTAGTGTAACCGGTGCCGGCCGATATGTGGGTCCGGCAAACAGAAATGGAAAGGACAAAGCCATGTTGATTGTGACCGGGGCAACGGGCCAGCTTGGCCGCAAAATTGTTGAAATCTGCTGCATCACGTCGCCGCCGAGCGCATCGGATCAGTGTCCGCGACACCACAAATGCCGAGGCATTCACGGCGCTTGGTGTGCGCGTACGCCAAGGCGATTATAACGATCCAGAAGTTTGCGCCACGCTTGGGACGGGGCCGAACACTTGCTTCTCGTGTCTTCGAACGCTGCAGCGAGCGGGGGAAATCCTTTGCCACAACACGCGACGGCCATCGACGTGGCCGCGACATTGGGTGGAACGCATATTTTACACCAGTCAGGTGTCCAGTTCGCCGGACTCGCATTTCTCTCCGGGTCGCGATCATGCGGCAACGGAAGCGATGCTCGCGACATCGGGGATGTCATGGACGGCCTTGCGCCACGGTTTTACGCGGCGAGTGCCGTGATGATGAATGCCAAGGCTTGAAAGCGGGGCGATTGGCTGCCCCGCAAGATGGGAAAGTCGCGTGGACGACCCATGACGATCTCGCTGCGGTGGATGCAGCCTTGCTCGCGGGCAGGAGGTGATTGACGGCCCGACGCCGCCGTTGACCGGGCTGAAGCGCTCGACCTTGCCGAGCTGGCGGAGCGCGCGGGTCAGATAATGGGCAGGCCTGTCGAACGCGTTTTGATCAGCGAAGATGTCCTGCAAGCAAATGCGCGGGCCTCCGGTGTTCCAGAAGGCTCAACCGCCGTTATGTTGGGCTACTACCGCGCGGCGCGGGCGGGTGAATTCTCAACGGTCGATCCCACACTGTCACGTATCCTCGGGCGGACACCGCAAACGATGAGCGCCGTATTACAAGCCAGTCTCAGGTAGGGAACTTCTGTTGCTGTTCGAGAGACCTGCAGCCAGACATCGAACACAACCGAGTTCTAAAACCTGTTGATACCTCAGAGTGTTGAGCGTTTAGTGGCCCGAATCCGCCGATTGTGAAATCGCCACAAAATAAAAAGGCGGCATCCGGGAGGAGGTGGATGCCGCCGATTATTCTGGATCAGCTCAGGGAGGAGGAGGAACTGATCACATGACTTAAGATAGGGGCCATGCTGCGCCTGCACAATAGCTGCCCTATGTTATTTCTGCATTGCAGCATTGACGGAACATCAAGCTTGCTAAGGCCGCGCTGTAAATCCTGCCCGCCGTAGCAGACCGATTTGCCTATGGGTGGCCTGAGCCATATCGGAATATGTTGACTGTTTCGGCTCATGATCAGGCACCGCACGCCGTGCCTCCGGCAAACAGTCGGTCACATAATCGCCGACGACCCCCAGCAGGCATCGACCTCTTCGCCGTCCTGCTCAATCACATAGCCATAGACCCGCCGTCGAGATAGGCGTCGTAGCTGACGATTTCACCGCGCAGGATGTCTTCGGCCTTTTCGCGCAACGCCTTGGTGACACGTTCCACGCCAAACTCCGTCCGGACCGCCGCGAGCGTCACGTAGATGAAGCCCACCTGACCGGAATCCCACGGGCAGTGAAACCGATGGTGTTCATCGCGAGGCCAGAGTGATCATAGAGAAACACGGGCAAAAGGATTGCCTTGCGCGCGCGCGGTCGCGCAGCTGTTCGATTGAAAGTTCCCTCAGCGCCGAGACGCCCGAGAGGTCGCGCAGGAACGCCTCGGGGTTGTCGAACTGATGGCTGTCACCCAGCCGATAGCGTCGGTGCCAGCAAATCAGCGTGCCGAGATTGGACCACTCCCGTGGGCTCTCAGTATCGGGATCATGGTAGATTTTGATGGTGTGGCCCTGGTAGGCCTCCTGATGGACCGGGTCGTGCATCTCGATCTCCTTTCTTGAAACGAAATCGACCCGCTGAGCCGGTTGCGGCTCGAGCGGGTCGATCTGGACGTGGTCAGATGGTTCGTAAGCTTGCCGCCCGGCGGCTCAGGCGGCGGCGCGGTTCTGGCGATGCTGGGTGTGCTCAACCGAGACCTTCAGCAGCCAATCCTCAAAGCCGAGAATGGTCTGGTGATTGGCGACTGCTTCGATCCAGGCCGCGCGCGGATCGCTGCCGATCTGCGTTGGATCGTTGTCGATCCGGCCATTGGCCATCCATGGTTCCGGCTGAATGCGTCCGAGCCAATCCGCCAGCGATGGAATACGGCCCTGACAGTCTTCGCGCACATGCTGCTCACCAATCCAGCGGATCGGGACGACCCGGCCAGCGCTGTTGGTCAGGCTGCGCCCAAACAGTCGTTCGGCCTCGAAGATCCCGAGCGCGTGGTGCCGGTGTGCACGATGCGTAAAGATCGCGAGGTGCTCTTTGGATGAGTCAAACCAGTCATGCACATGCTGATAATCTTCAGGCACGCCGCCGAACTTGCGGGCAGAGCTTTCGGCGTGGTGGAGGGGATGCGCCATGTCAGAGCCCCTCGTGTTCGGTGGTGTCGGTCTCGATATAGCGGTTCGAGTGGCTGACACCGATCTTGTCCACCTCGAGCGCCCAGGTCAGTTCGCCATAGCCGCCTTCGTTGTTCTCGAAACCGGGGCTCAGCGCATAGGCGAAGTCCCAGCCGAAGTCTTCGACCGGTGCCGCAACTCTTCTGTCAGGGTGATCGTGTCAGGGCTCACGACGACATCCTCGACATTGCCGGAGTCGCCGTAGCCTTCGTATTGCACCTTGATGCTCCTCACACCGAGGGCGCGCAGCTCGGTAAGGAGCGCCGCGCGGGTCTCGACCCGCTGTTCGGCAGCCCGTCTCTGAGATTCGAGCATCTGCGTGTAGAAATCATTCACTTGTGTCATGTCTTTGGTCCTTTGGAATTAAGGGAAGGGAGGGCGACCGTTGCGCGAGGCCGCCCCGGAGGTTTCCGTTGGGAGGCTTCAGGCCGCGGCGTCGCCGCGTTTCTCAGTCGTCCGGTCAACCAGGTTGAAATAGAGGTTCTCGGTCGCACGTTTGAACCCGGGCGGTTTGCGCGGGGCGAGGCAGCGCACCGAGGCACTGCAGCTCTCGCCATGCTCCATCGCGAACTGCGTCACCTTGTCGATAAGGTCATCCATGCCCGCAGCCTGGACGCGCTTCTCGGGGTAGCTCCCCAACATCTGGAACTGGGTGACGACAAATGCGCCATCGCGATGAGCCGGGTACAGAGTGATCTGGTAGTCGAGTGTCTTGGGCATGTCTGGTCTCCTGCGGCGGGCGGGACGCAACCATCGCGGCCCTTGGAAACCCGCCAGCCCGAAAGGACCGCCCTTTGTGCAAGGGTGGTCCGGGGCGGTGATTAGGGACGGAGGGCGTCAGTATTCCGACGGCAGAAGCAGGGTCAGAATCCGCCGCGTCTGTTCGGGGTCGGAGGGCTCCGGCGAGCCGTATTGGTAGTCGACGTCATAGAGGTCGAGCTTGAACCAGATCGTCGTGCCATTGAATTCGATGACCCCATCTCGTGCCAGCCCTGCGGGTCGCTATCGGCATTGAACCCGTCGAACGCGGCGACGCGGCCGGTGAGTTCCAGTTGGGCGTCGGGCCCAAGTGCCGCGACGCCGCGTGTCATCACGAACTGGCCCTGCGGGGCATCGGCGACCGGGGTATTGCCAAGGATGGAACGTCGAAACGCGTCATTCTGCGCGGCGATCAGCGCGGCTTCCCGCACAGGGTCAAGGTCGAGTGTGGTGGTCATGGGATATCTCCGGGACGGGCCAGCCGATCCGATATCGGCTGTAGGCAACCCGTCAGCCGGAAAGAGCCGCCCTCGATGTGAGGGCGGCCCAAAGCTCATGTGGCAATCAGATCGGTGTTTGCTTCGTCAGGCCGCATGCCCACTGAGGAAGGCGGGCAAGGATGACGGTTCGTCGCTCTCCGCCTCGGTCAGAGGATCGGTGGCGGGCACGTCCCCTTCGTCGGTCTCCGACGCATCACCAACCATGTCGGCACCGACGTCCGCCGCACCGGCAAACACCATGCCTTCGGGCAGCCAGCGTGTCGTCCTGGCGACCGTGGCGGCGTCGAAACCTTCCGTCTGCCCGGCCGTTTCCGCGAAAGCCCGCTCCATCGCGGCCGCGAGATCAGCCTTGCGCTCGCGATTGCGATCCTCGGCGTAATCCGCGCCGATCAGCTTGCGCGCCGTGGCCACTGCATGGCCCTTGTTGACCCGACCCCAGTAGTTCTGCGCGGTCGGGCGCCAGCAGGCCGCCAAATCGACGTCAAGACGCGCGCCAATCTCCTCGATGATCGGGGAGGGGCGATTGTCGGAGGAAAGCTGCGGTTTGAGCGCCAGACCTGATGCCCAGGCGAAGAGCGCCTGCTTGTCTGCGACAGGCAGCGCCGACATCGCACGGAAGTCCTCGGGCTTCTCCAGCTTCATCCAGTCGGTGGCGAGGTCCTGTTCCAGTGCCTCGAGCATCTTCTGGGCGACAGTATCCCCATGCAGCACCTCGCGGTTCTGCGCCTGGAAAGGCCGGATCGAGATGTCGAGCGCCTCGTTGTTGTAGGACCGCCCCAGAGCCTGCTCGCAGAGCGCATAGAGCATCGCATCGAACGCCACCTCGAAATCCGCCGCCAGATGCGCCCGCAGGATATGCTGGCGCGTCGCACGCAGATCGTCGGCGAGGCTCGCTGAAATCCCGTCCGCCTTGCGCAACGTCGCGGCCGGGTCGGAGCTCGGCACCGGCGTGGAGGAGGTCGGCGGCGTCACGTGTGGGTGGGCAGGGGAGGGGGCGCCATCCGCATCTGCGGTGGTCTCGTCAGGTTCGGGCGCGGCGGGAATATCCTCGGGCCGCACGAGGCCCTTCTCGACGCGCAACGCCCCGTCATGGCCGATGGTCAGAACCACGCCGGCGATGGCGCGATCCTCGTCGGCATAGGGCTGCCGTTCGCGCTGAAGGGCTTCAATCTCACGCAAACGCGGCTCGATGGCATAGTATTCGTCGGTCTCGGCGTCCGTCCAATCCTCACCGTCATTCTGCGCCGCCAGTTCTTCTTCGCGTGCGACGAGACGCTCTTCTTCGGCAAGCAGGTCCGGATCGGGTTCGATGTCCCGCGGATAGACCCGCCCGAAACTGCGAAACGCGCCGTAATCCACCGAGAGATGCACCTCGACCCATTTCCACTCCGCCTCGAAGGGTTTGGCCGCAGCCTGCAGTTTTTCGATGGCGAGACGCTCTAGGAGCTCGGGGTTTTCCATATGGGCGCTGGCACGATCGTCGAAGAGATCGCGCAGCAGGACGCCACCGGCCGCCTCATAGGCCTCGATACCGACAAAGCGCCCGAGGGCCGAGTTGGCGGAATGCGCGGTCTCGGTCAGGTGGCGTTTGATGCTCTGGGGATGGATGTGATAGCCGCCCTTTACCGCGTTCCAGACCGCCAGTTGGCGATCATGGTCGTCGGTCAGCGTGAAGGCCATCACGCATTCGAGGGTCAAATCGCCCGCGCGAAACTGCTCGATGATCTCCGGCGCGACACGGGCGAGTTTGAGGCGGCGGCGCACCAGGTCGACGGAAACGCCGAACTTCAGCGCAATCTCGTCCTCGCTGCGTCCCTCGGCGATCATCGCCTCAAAAGCCTCGAATTGGTCAGCCGGATGCATCGCTACCCGCTGGAGGTTTTCTGTGGCGGAGGTGAGGATGGCATTGCGCTCATCTTCGACGAGGCAGGGCACAGGATGATCTGCGGGGATGATACCGTCATCGGCAAGCTGCTTCAGCGCCTTGAGACGGCGACCACCAGCATCGACCGCAAAACGTGTCTCTGACAGCGCATGGACCACCAGATTTTGCTTGATGCCAGTCTCTCGAATACTTGCGAAGAGTTCCGCGTCATCCTTCTCACTTGTGGCGACTTTGCGGACATTGAGCGGGCTGGGTTCCAACTGGTCGAGCGGGATCAGGCGGATATCGGAAGCGCTGGCGGGCGTTGCCAATCCGGCGGCTTCGGTTTTCGTCGCGGTGGCGGGTTTCGGTCCGGTAGTGGTCTTGGCCATGGTCAGGGTCCTTGTCACGCCGGGCCCGGATGAGACTCTCTCTATCCTTTCAAGCCCGGCACCCGGGCTTCCCTTTCTTTGGCTCTTTTTCAATGAGAGTTGAACATTTAAAGATATTCCAGCACTCAGATCTCCTTCATTCGGTTGGACCATACAAATATTTTAACTTACCCGAACCGAGGGGGAATTCGATCCGTGAAAGTGGAAGCGGATCGATCTCGAGTTCCGCTCCTTTGATTTTGCGATCCTAAGTTTAAGAGAAGATCACCTGAATATCAGTATACTCAGCGAGACCCTCTTCGCCAAACTCGACCCCAAGGCCAGATTGCTTAACCCCACCGAAAGGCGCGTTTGGCTGGATGGCACCGTGCTTGTTGATCCAGACCGATCCGCATTCCATCCGCTTGGCAAGTTCGCGGCCTTTCTCGATGTCGGAGGTCCAGATCGAGCCTCCCAGACCATTGTTTGAGTCATTCGCCGCCGCGATGGCCTTTTCCACATCCGTGTAGCGGATCACAGGAAGCACCGGGCCAAACTGCTCCTCGGTGACCAGAAGGTTGTCTTGCGACAGGTCGGCGATGATGGTGGGCGGAAAGAACAGACCCTCGCCTGGCACGCCGCCGAGAAGCACCCGGCCCTCAGACTCGCCCGCATCGACAAGCCGCCGCACCTTGTCGAATTGCATGGCGTTCTGAATCGGCCCAAGGACGCTGTCCTCGTTCATCCCGTCGCCGACCGGAATGTTCTTGGCAAAGGCGACCAGGTTTTCGCAGACCTCGTCATAGATCGAGTCGTGTACATACAGGCGCTTCATGGCCGCGCAAGTCTGGCCGTTGTTGATGAACGCGCCCCAAAACAGCCCCTCTGCAATCGCCTTGGGATCAGCATCGGGAAGGACGATACCGGCGTCATTGCCGCCCATCTCCAGCGTTAGACGCTTCATGGTTTCGGCGGCCGATTGCATGACCTTCTGACCCGTCGCGCAAGAGCCGGTGAAAACGATCTTGCGGATGCCCGTGTGGGCCGACATGGCGGCTCCGAGGTTGAGCGCCTTGTCGTCGCCGGTCACGACATTGACCACGCCTGAGGGCAGGACCTCACTCATAATCTCCCCAAGACGTATGGTTGAAAGTGGCGTTAAGGGTGAGGGCTTGACCACCACGGTATTGCCGGTGCGCAGCGCCGGCATGATGTGCCAAATCGCGATCATCACGGGGAAGTTCCACGGGGTGATGGAGCCGACCACGCCAAGGGGTTTACGGTGCAGTTCGACATGGCCCTCGTTATTGTCTTGAAGGATCTTGACTGGCAGCGACAGGCTTGCGGAATAGCCGGCCCAAGCCTGCGCGCCACCGAGTTCCCAGCGCGAGCCAAGTCCGTTCAGAGGCTTGCCCTGTTCCTTGGTGATCAGAACGGCCAGCTCCTCGGCATGTTCGCCAATCGTGGTCGCGACCTTTTCACAATATGCTTGAAGCTCGTCAGAAGACAGTTTGGACCAAGTTTTAAATGCGGCTTGTGCAGCGGCCACTGCAATATCGAGATCGGCGAGCGAGGCGTTCGGGGCATATCCTGCTACCTCACCCGACGAGGGTTGAGGACAGGAAAGGTCGCCCCATTTGTGGACATGGGACGTTCGGGGCTTAATGTCGTGGACATGGTGGAATTTCCTCTGAAGAAGTGCAAAACGCGGGATAGGAATTGGCCAACAGGCTCGCTGCCAACTTTCCCATGCAACGCGGATTTGTGCTGTGAACCCCGCGTCATGCCGCAGCCTGCTTTGTGAGATTGACCGGATGGTGAAACATATGACACCCATTCGGCGAGTAGTTCGGCACATCGCTGGCAACTTCCGACCCCTCTTCCGAAAACAGGGCCTTCTGCATGTCGTCAGGCGACGCGAAATAGGCGCGAAAGACACAGAAGGGCGAGTGCGCACCTTCCCTAAGCGGCGAAGGATAGGCCACTTCGTAGGAAATCAGACCTGGGAGTCGCTGCGCAAGTGGGAGATGCCTCGTATCGTAATAGTTCCTAAAGTAGTCCGGGTCGACCGGGGTGGGATATTCAACGCAAAGACAATACATAGATCCCTCCTTTTATGAGATGAGGCATTGCCGTCAAACGACGCCGCGGGTCCCTACAGCGAGGTCACCTCTGTCACGGCGCGATTTTGCGACGATTATTGCCTGACGCCCAATCGCCACCAGAGCGATCATGTTCAGCACGCCGAACACATACGCCGGAGCGAGTCCGATGAAGCTGAAAATGTTGGACGGGCCGATTGGCGTGTCGCCAAATGCTAGGGCCCGGTTCGGCGAAAAGTTGGATCCCCAATAGAAAACAACGTTCGACCAACCGTCCAGCATGACGATCCAGCCCCAAATCTTACCCCATTTTTCCGAGAAATTCAGATGAGGTATAACAAATGCGACTGCGATTGTCATAAGACCGTTCAAGACTGGCCCGGTATGGGTTCCGCGCCATCCATGTTCGGTGCCGGGCAGTTGAAAGGAGACGAAAAAGCCCGGGACAATCTCGAAGCCGCCCAGCAAGAACATCCAGTAGCCAAGCCCACCCACCAGTGCAGCAAAAATCATCAGTACACCGTTCCCGGCCATAATGTCGCGGAGTGTAAGCTTCCACGGTTCGACGTGTTCGTCAGTCATAGTATCCTCCCTTAGTGTTGATGGTCCGTGACATTTTTTCTACGAACCCGGAAATCTCAGGCTGGCACCCGTTTGTTGGCGTCGGTCAGGCCGCGAAAGCTACCGCCATGGTAAACCAAGGGCGTGATACCCTGAACCTTGGCGCCAACTACGCGACCGAATATTACTGCATGCGTCCCGGAATTGACGATCTCTGAAATTTCGCATTCCAAGGCGGTTGCGCCATTCAGAACTGGCATCCCCAGGACATCTCCATTTGCCCAAGCCGACGACTCAAACCGATCATCGCCTTGAAGCCCACTCCGCCCGGCGAAAGTTTCAGCAGTGTTCTGGTGTTCATAATCGAGAATATTGACTGCGAAATGACCCGCGTCGCGGATCATCTTGAAGGTCCCGGTGTTTTGGTTAGTGCAGGCCAGAATTGTTGCGGGCTCTGCGCATACTGAACAGACAGCGGTCGCTGTGATGCCTCGGCGCTCCTCTCCGAGGCGAGTGGTTACGATGTTTACCCCCGCAGCCAATTCAGCGAGAGCCGCGCGAAATGTTTGATCATCAACCATGATCTTCTCCTTTTTTCTTGCTTGCCCTGTGAGAAATGATGAGCGTCAATGCTTTTAAATTTAAAAGTGTACGACGACGCCCGCAGTTACGATCAGGGGATCAAGCGTAATGTCTGCTTCTGCTGGCACCCCACCAACGGTACCACGCGCCTTGGTCTCAAGTGCGATGTACTTCGCATCGAGGAACCATCCCGTCTTGTTGCCCAAGGGTCCCTCAATTCCAGCCTGAATGATCGGCGCAAACGCATTGTCCACGTCGAAGCCATCAATCGCGCCATCACTCGTGTCAAAAATAATCGTATAATTCACGCCGCCGCCGACATAGGCATCAAGGCCATTGCCGAATTCAGGGAAATGATAGAGTCCGGTCAATGTGGCCGGCCCATAAGTGACCTTGCCCAATTCGAGGCCAGAGAGTGGCCCTGAACCGTTCAAGGTGGCGGTGGGTGGGATACCAACAGTTAACTCTGCCGAAAAACGCTCCGAAAAGCGATATCCGATGCCAATTGTCGGCGTCAAATCATCGTCAGTGGTGAAGCTCGCGCCCGGAACCGTAGCACCTCCCAGTGAAATGTCGGCGCTTTCATTCATCCCGATATGCGACAACCCGAGCCGTAGCGACCAGGGCCCAGCATCCTGAGCCTGCACATGTGTGGCGGTTGCAGCAAGCAGTGCTGCCGCGCAGATTAGTTTGGTTTTCATAATCTATTTTTTCCTAGCAAAACCCTGGCAAAAACTGGCGCAGGTTGCACGCTGCACCGATTTTCCTCACTCGGCCGCCATCGCCTGCTGTGCGCTTGCTATGGTGGACCTCACACGCTCAGGGCTGGAGAAGATATCCCACTGACGCTCAGGATGGTTGAAGCCTTCGGTGAACTGATCTGCCAGTGCGCGGTTTTGCGCCATGCCGCCGATGAACTCCAACAGACTCGGATCGAGAGACGCCAAATTGTCGAGCATGTAGTTTGTCCAGCGGGTTGCGCATACGACGCGGTCGCCACGGCGTGCATCGAACTTCTCTAGGAAGCGCTGGTCGAAGACGTCGTTTTCAACGATCTCCTCACCAAGAATGACCGCAGCATAGGATGCCATATTGGCCCCTTGCCCCAGCACCGGATCAACGACAGCATGGACGTCACCCAGGGCAATTGCCAACTTTCCATTGCCAAGCCGCGTGTGGCTCTTGCGAACAGTGGGGGTGACACCGCCCTGCAAAATATCCATTGGCGAATTGGCAAGATCGAACTCATCGCGATCAATGCGCGCATAAAGAGTCGGGTAGTGTGCTTTGATCTTCTCGAGCATCAGATCAAGGAACGCACGCGGGTCATCATCATATTTGGTGCGGGCGAGGATCTCAAGATCTCCGCCAATGTGGTTTTCAAAGACGAGAGCCTTGCAGAACCCGTTGAACGACCACGTCGGGATCTCGATAAGTTCGCCGGCGCCAGGAGAAAAATACATCGTCACAGCGCGCGTTTCGGTCTCAGCGATGCCTTTGAACAAACCGACGCAGAGCATTCGTTGCGGGCGTTCGTAAGGAGAGTAGCTGTCATCGCGGCCAAACATCTGTCCGATCGCGCCTTTGCCGGTACAAATTACGGTAAGGTCGCTCTCGTCAGAAATGCATTCGATCTGGTCATGCTCAACAGGACCGTAAACCACCTCGCCGCCGCGGTCGATATAGTCTTGCAAGAGCGCCGGCTGATAGATGCGGTAGTCGACGGCGCGGCTGGGTTGCGCCAAGTCGCCAAAGATATGGATCGGGTCCGGCGTGCCGATGTAGTAGTAGTGACCGAAATAGCCGTATTCCTTCGATGGCCAGTGATTGCATCCGAGTATATCCTCACGCTCGACCGTAACATGGTGGTGGGCGACCGTGTTCATCAATCGCGAACCTGCGTAGTCCTCGGGAGCACGGTCTGTGTACAGACGTGGTGTGATCCCTTTTTGCAGCAGGTAGAGCCCCAGTTGCAGCCCCGCAGTGCCCGCACCAATGATGGCAATTTTCTTTGTCATAGCTTCCTCCCTTGATCTCCTGTGTAAAAATAGATCGACAGGTCGGTCAATGAAAGATAAATTATCGCATATGACTTATCAAAAATGGAATAAATCGATATGAGCGATCGGCTTCAGGCCTACGAAATCTTCGCCGAACTCATGGATCGCAGGAATTTTTCCCAGACCTCACGAGCATTGAACGTTCCGCAGGCTACGGTCAGCAAGCAGATCGCCGCGCTCGAAGCCTCTCTGGGAATTCAGCTTTTCATTCGTTCCACCCGGCGAATGTACCCGACGAGAGAAGCGGAGGAACTGATACCTCATGTACGACACATGTTGGACGCCCGCGCCGAGGTGATGCGCGTCGCCCACGGAGAGCTCCCGCGTATCTCCGGGACCATGCGAATTTCTGCGCCGCATTCGTACGGTCGGCGAGTGCTGCTACCGCTCTTGATCGAGTTCCTGGAGCTTTATCCCGGGCTGACTGTCGATGTCACGCTACACCGCCGCCCCCCAGACCTGCTTGATGCAAAGCTTGACCTCGCCATCATTGGCACCCCAGCACTGGAAGGTCCGTACCGACAGCGCTTGCTCAGCAATCATCACTGGATTGTGGTGGGCGCGCCGGACTATCTGAGAAATCACGGGCGCCCGTCGATTCCGCTCGAGCTAGAGCAGCATGCGCTCCTCGTGCCACGGGCTTACCCATCTGATGTGCTTACCTTCGACTCGGAGGACGGACGCCAGTCGATCACCATTTGCTCAAGGTTGCAGGGGAACGATGTCGATTTTGCTGAAGGCGCTGCATGGCAAAACGTCGGTCTGGCAATTTTACCGGATTGGATTATTCATTCTAAGCCAGCACTCGAACAAGTTTTACCCGACTATGTGCTGGCACCAATTCCGATCCGAATAGTCTTTCCTGAGGCCAAAATTTTCCCGCGTCGACTCCGTGCGCTCATAGATTTTCTGATCTCGCGTGTCGGCAGTATGTAACCGGGTTCAAGCAAATTACTAAAGAGTCATAAACAGGATAACGTGAAAACCGAATGACCGACCCTCTTCTCACCGTATCGCCCCCCCGCGCGCCCGATTTTATTGTGACGATATACGGCGACGTGGTTGAACCTCGCGGCGGAACGCTATGGATGGGCGCGCTCATTGAGTGTTGTGCTGAACACGGTATCAGCGAAAGCTTAGTGCGCACCGCCGTGTCGCGGCTCGTCAGTTCGGGACGGCTGGAGGGTGCGCGCTTGGGACGCAAAAGTTTTTACCGCCTCTCGACTGCTGCCCAAGCCGAATTTCGCGATGCCGCTCGCATTCTTTTCGATTCACCCCCGACACCCGAAAGCTGGCTCGTCGCGCTTCGTGAGCCCGATGCTTGCGGCGAAGCGCCATTCCCATGGGTGCGTCTAGCCTCGGGTGTTGCTCTGGCTCCAGCAAGGACCGACTTGCGCGCCATTGATGGCGTGATCTTTGAAGCGCATCCCGTGTCCGGACACATACCTGCATTGGCTGCGCAGAACTGGCCCCTGTGCGATGTCGCCACCGCTTACAAGCGTGTCATTGATCGCTACGCTCATCTGATGGAGCGGCTTGATGAAGCGACGGCCAGTGGGAGTACGGCATTGACATTGCGGCTAAGGCTTGTCGATGACTATCGGCGTGCCGCGTTGGCGGATCCGCAACTGCCACTGCATGCTTGCCCGGATGAATGGCCTGCCGATGCGGCCCAGGATCTTTTCACGCGATTGTATCTCGCGCTTTCTCCGGCAGCCGACAGGCATATTGCCGCGCAGTTCCAGAATCAGAGCGGATTTCTGCCACGCGATACCAAGGCCACGTTGACCAGACTTGCCCGGTTACGGGCGTCGCTTGCATGACTCGTTGGCAGCTTTAGCAGCGCTGCACCTCAAAACATCACAAAAAAAAAATAATTCTGATTTACATGTGATGTTTGCTCATCTATATCAACGACCGATCGGTCGATCAATTTGAGGGGTGGACCGAATCGTGGCGGAGGAGATATATATGCCAGAAGCTTTCATCTGTGATGCGGTGCGGACTCCGGTCGGCCGATATGGCGGAGCGCTGTCAGGGGTGCGGGCGGATGATCTTGCCGCAATCCCATTGCGCGCGTTGATCGACCGCAATCCCGACGTGGATTGGGCACAGATTGATGACGTGATCTTGGGCTGTGCAAACCAAGCCGGCGAAGACAACCGCAACGTGGCGCGCATGGCGGCACTTTTGGCCGGTGTCCCGATCGAAGTGCCGGGCACCACCGTCAATCGTTTGTGTGGGTCGGGGATGGATGCCATCGGGCTTGCCGCCCGGACCATCCGCGCTGGCGATGGAGACATTTTGCTGGCGGGAGGCGTTGAAAGCATGAGCCGGGCACCCTTTGTGGTCGCCAAGGCCACATCGGCGTTTTCGCGCAATGCCGAGATTTACGATACGACCATCGGCTGGCGGTTCAAAAACCCCAAGATGGACACAGTTTTTGGCACGCATTCAATGCCGGAAACCGCTGACAATGTGGCCGAGGAGTACGGCATAAGCCGCGCCGATCAGGATGCGTTTGCTGCGCGCAGTCAGGCCCGTTGGGCCAAGGCTCAGGCGGCTGGTGTGTTTGCCGAGGAAATAGTCCCAGTCCGCATCCCGCAACGCAAGGGCGATCCGCTGATTGTAGACACCGATGAACATCCGCGCCCGGGTACGACGGCTGAGAGCCTTGCGAGATTGCGTGGCGTGAACGGCCCGGAACTGAGCGTGACAGCGGGCAATGCCAGCGGCGTGAATGACGGCGCTGCGGGTGTGATCGTTGCCTCAGAAGCTGCGGCTAAGGCCAATGGTCTGACGCCTAAGGCGCGCGTTGTCGCCATGGCGGCGGCAGGTGTTGCGCCGCGCATCATGGGGGTGGGACCGGTGCCCGCAACACACCGGGTTCTGGCGCGTGCGGGAATGAGCCTTGAACAGATGGACGTGATTGAATTGAATGAGGCCTTTGCCGCACAGGGGCTTGCCGTGCTGCGCGAACTTGGCCTGTCCGATGACGCCGCCCATGTAAACGCAAATGGTGGGGCCATTGCGATAGGTCACCCGCTGGGTATGTCAGGCGCGCGTCTGGTTCTGACGGCGACCCGACAACTCCACCGCACGGGTGGGCGCTATGCGCTTTGCACCATGTGTGTGGGCGTCGGGCAGGGTATCGCCATGATTATCGAACGTATTTGAACCTTTTAGGGAGGCACGACTATGTATGCACAGATGGTGGAATCGGAAGGCATGAAGTCCCCGGAGGGGATGACCCCCGAGGAACGCGTCTTTCAGGAGCGGATCGACCGCAACGAAAAAATCGAACCAAAGGAATGGATGCCGGAGGGTTACCGTAAAACGCTGATCCGCCAGATCGGTCAACACGCCCATTCGGAAATCGTCGGCCAACTGCCTGAAGGGAATTGGGTGACACGCGCGCCGACGTTGGAGCGTAAGGCCATCCTTTTGGCCAAAGTGCAGGACGAAGCGGGGCATGGGCTATATCTTTATTCTGCCGCCGAGACGCTGGGTGTGTCGCGTGATGATCTCACCGAAAAACTGTTGTCTGGCGCGATGAAATACAGCTCGATCTTCAACTATCCCACGCTGAATTGGGCCGATATGGGCGCTGTGGGGTGGCTGGTCGATGGTGCCGCCATCATGAACCAGGTGCCGTTGCAACGCACGTCTTATGGCCCCTATTCCCGCGCGATGATCCGCATTTGCAAGGAAGAGTCGTTCCACCAGCGACAGGGCTATTCCATCATGATGAAGATGGCGAATGGCACACCCGAGCAAAAAGAAATGGCCCAAGATGCGCTTAATCGCTTTTGGTATCCGGCGTTGATGATGTTCGGTCCTTCGGACAAGGATTCGGTGCATTCCGCTCAATCTCTGGCGTGGAAAATCAAGATCGATACCAATGACGAGCTGCGCCAGAAGTTTGTCGACCAAACTGTGCCGCAGGCCGAATACCTTGGTTTGAGCGTGCCGGACCCGGATCTCAAGTGGAACGAAGAGCGTGGGGATTACGATTTTTCACAACCCGACTGGGCCGAGTTTTTCGAGGTGATCAAAGGCAACGGCCCCTGCAACGAAGAGCGTCTTGGCGCGCGGAAAAAAGCCTGGGACGACGGGGAATGGTTTCGCGACGGGCTGGTTGCCTATGCAGACAAAGCCGTACAGCGGCGGAAGACGGCCGGCCTGGCTGCCGAGTGAACACAGTGGAGTGAGGAGGACACGACATGTCAAAAAAAGAATGGCCCCTTTGGGAAATTTTTATTCGAGGCCAGCACGGTCTGAACCACCGCCATGTGGGCAGCCTGCACGCGTCGGACGCAGAAATGGCGATCAACCATGCCCGTGACGTTTATACGCGTCGCAAGGAGGGTGTTTCGATCTGGGTCGTGCCGTCGGCGGCAATCACCGCATCGGCCCCGTCGGATAAGGGGCCGCTGTTTGATCCGGCGGAAAGCAAAGTTTATCGCCACCCGACCTTTTTCGATATTCCCGACGAAGTGGGGCATATGTGATGTCGGCCGTGAGTGAACGGGAACCGGGCGTGGCTGGATCGGCTTCGCAGGATCCCCAGGATTCCTATGTGACGGACGAGGCATTCAAACCCGTCTTTTTTGATTGGCTTTGTCGGATCGGGGACAACACTTTGGTGCTTGGCCATCGGACCTCGGAATGGTGCGGTCATGGGCCCGCACTGGAAGAGGATATTGCGCTGGCCAACACCGCGCTTGACCTGATTGGCCACACTCAAATGTGGCTGGGTCTCGCCGCCGAGGTCGAAGGCAAAGGCCATACCGCAGACAATATTGCCTATCTTCGCGACGCGATGAAGTTCCGAAATGTGCAGCTTGTCGAAGTGCCCAACGGTGACATCGGACAGACGCTGATGCGTGAATTCTTATACGATGCCTGGCACTATGAGCTGCTGACGCGGCTCACCACATCTGCAAGCCCGCGCGTGGCAGAGATTGCCGTGAAAGCGTTGAAAGAGGTGGCCTATCACCTTGAGCGCAGTTCCGATCTGGTGATCCGGCTCGGGGACGGAACGGACGAAAGCCATGTTCGGATGCAGGCCGCGCTTGATCACCTTTGGCCCTATACGGGCGAGTTGTTTTTGGAGGATGACGTGGACGCGGCAGTTGCCAAGGCCGGGATCGCACCGCGCCCTTCCGAGATCAAAGACGCATGGACCGCGACCTTGCGTGAGGTGTTGAACGAGGCGACCTTGTCCCTGCCGGAACGCTCGGCCGATGTACACCGCGGCGGCAAGCAAGGGCGGCACACCGAGCATCTGGGCTTTATTCTGGCGGAAATGCAGTTTTTGCAGCGGGCCTATCCCGGGGCTGCATGGTGATCTGAATGAATCGCACACTGCCCTCCGTTGATCAAGTTTGGGACTGGCTTGGTGAAGTACCTGACCCGGAAATTCCGGTGATCTCGGTGACAGATTTAGGTATCATCCGCGAGGTCGCCTATGAGGGCGACACGTTGATGGTGGCGGTTACGCCAACCTATTCCGGTTGCCCCGCTTTGGCGGTGATCGATTTTGACATCGAGACGCATCTGCGTAGCAAAGGCATTGAAAAACTGCGGCTGGAACGGCGCCTGTCGCCGCCTTGGACCACCGATTGGATCACCCCCGCAGCGCGCGACAAACTTAAGGACTATGGCATTGCGCCACCGGTCGACGGGACCGCATCAGATGGTCATCTGGCGGCGCGCGCCGAGCGGCTTGCGGGGGGGGCAAACCTTGTCATTGCATGTCCGCGCTGTGGCTCGACCCACACCGAGAAAGTCAGTCAGTTCGGTTCCACACCGTGCAAGGCCAACTACCGCTGCAAGGACTGTCTTGAGCCGTTTGACTATTTCAAATGCCACTGAGGCCGACGTCGGGGCGACTTAAATCGCCCTGTTCATCATTTCACGATTTGTTCGGACAGGAGGAGGTCTGATATGTCCCGTTTTCATCCCCTTGAGGTCATGGATATCCGTCGCGAAACGCGCGATGCCGTGGTTGTTACTTTGAAATCAAAAGAGGCCGCTGCTACGGTCTTTGCCTTTACACAGGGCCAATACCTAACGTTTCGCCGCGATTTTGAGGGGGAGGAATTGCGCCGTTCCTACTCGATCTGTTCTGGGCTTGACGAAGGATGCCTGAAGGTCGGCGTCAAGCGTGTCGATGGTGGCACCTTTTCCACATGGATGAACGAAGAACTCAAACTCGGCGACACCTTGGATGCGATGCCGCCGCAGGGCCGATTCTATACCCAGATCGAACCTGAGAAGGCCAAAGAGTACCTTGGTTTTGCTGGCGGGTCGGGGATCACTCCGGTTCTGTCGATCATCAAAACCGTGCTTGCGCGCGAACCAAAGGCCGCTTTCACCCTGGTCTATGCCAATCGGCAGGTTGGCTCGATCATGTTCCGCGAAGAGTTGGAAGATCTCAAAAACACCTACCTTGGCCGCTTTTCTGTGGTGCATATCCTTGAAAGTGAAGGTCAGGAAATCGACCTGTTCACCGGGCGCATCGACGCGGATAAAATGGATATGCTGTTCCGTCTTTGGATCGACGCCGACAGCATCGACACCGCCTTTATTTGTGGTCCAGAACCGATGATGCTGACCATCGCTGACAGCCTGCGCAAACAGGGCTTGAGCGACGCGCAAATTAAGTTCGAGCTGTTCGCCTCGGGACAGGGCGGGCGCGCCAAAAAACGGGCTGTGTCACACCGGACCGGGTCTGTGGGAAACACCTGTGACGTGTCAGTGACGCTCGATGGGGTGACGCGCAATTTCACGATGCCTAAAGACGGCACGGTCGTGTTGGACGCGGCACTCAGCAACAATATGGACGCGCCTTATGCGTGTAAGGCCGGCGTGTGTTCGACCTGCCGCGCCAAGGTGCTTGAGGGTGAGGTCGAGATGGAAATCAACCACGCGCTTGAGGATTACGAAGTGCGGGCCGGCTATGTCCTGTCGTGCCAATGTATTCCGCTCTCTGACAAGGTGGTGCTGAGCTATGACGAATGATCCTGATACCATGGACACTGGCGCCTATCTTGCCCGCGGGGGTCGCCTAAGCTCACCCGAAAATGTGGCCTCTCGCTATCGCGGGGAATTGCTGCGGTTGATGTCGTCCTTTGTGGACAGCGAACTGGCAGGTTCCGCCGGTTTCGCGGCGACGATCAACATGGCACCGGGGATCAAGGCGCGCATCGCAGCCAGCCGGATCACGTTGGAAAAGGCGGATCACGCCGAGCGGGTGCTTGATCTGATGGAGGCTTTTGGCACCGACAAAGTACTTTACGAAAAAGCGCACAACTGGGCCGCGCGGGTCAACCGGGAGAGTTCGCTGGAAGCCAAGCGTCATGGCGGCGATATGCGCCTGTCTGTGTTTCATTACCCTCTCACCGGCTGGACCGATGCCGTGGTGATGAATGTGCTGATGGGGCTCGCGACGGTGCACAGCCTCAAAGAGCTGTCTCACTGTTCATATCAGCCGCTGGCCGAGGTTTTGCACGACATCTTGCCCTGCGAACAACGGCATATGGCGCTGGGACTCGAAGCGCTTGAGCAGATCGCAACAGACGCCATAGAGCAGACCGTGGCACGGGCCTCTGTGGCGTATTGGATGCCGCGCGTGGCGGAGACCTTTGGTCCGGCGCAATCAGATCGTTTTGCACGGCTGTGCGAGATGGGGCTGCGCCGAACCGACAATGAAACCCTGCGGCAAGCGTGGCGGGCCGATGCCGAAACCCGGCTTGCGGCGTTGAAGCTGATATAAAGACAGACTGGAAGGACAAGGCAATGCTGGATACGGGACGCACCGCGCGACGGCTGGAAAGTTACGTGCAAGGGGCCTGGCGCTCAGGGCAGGGTGAGGGCAAACCGCTGGCCAATGCTGCCACGGGCGTGACACATGCTTTTATCGGTTCTGACGGGATCGATTTTGCCGGGGCGCTGGACTGGGGCCGCGACGTTGGCGGTGCCGCCTTGTGCGGCTATACGTTCCATGAACGCGCTCTGATGCTGAAAGCGGTCGCGCTCAAACTGATGGAACTGAAAGAAGAGTTTTATCAGGAGAATTTTGCCACTGGTGCCACGCGCAAGGACGGCTTTGTCGATATCGACGGCGGCATCGGTACTATGCTGGCCTTTGCCTCCAAGGCACGCCGTGAATTGCCCAACACCAAAGTCCTGCCCGAAGGTGACGTCGAGCAACTGTCCCGCGACGGCAGTTTTGTCGCGCAGCATATCCTGACCCCGCTGAGCGGCATCGCAATCCATATCAACGCCTTCAACTTTCCAGTCTGGGGCATGTTGGAAAAAATTGCGCCTGCGCTGATTGCCGGCGTGCCCTGTCTGGTCAAACCCGCCTCGCAGACCGCTTATCTGACCGAACTGGTGGTGCGCCGGATGCTCGAGACGGAGATCTTGCCCGAAGGCGCTTTGCAACTGATATGTGGATCGGTGGGTGATATGCTTGACCATATCACCGGACAGGATGCGGTGACCTTTACCGGATCAGCGGCGACCGGACATAAGCTCAAAGCACATCCAGCTGTGATTGCAAATTCCACCCGGTTCACCATGGAGGCCGACAGCCTGAACGCTGCGATTCTTGGCAGCGATGCAGGCCCAGACAGCCCCGAATTTGATCTGTTTGTGAAGGAAGCCGTGCGTGAGATGACCGTGAAAGCCGGGCAAAAATGCACCGCAATCCGACGCCTCATTGTCCCGAAAGCCCATGAGCAGGCCGTGATCGAGGCGATTTCGGCGCGGCTGGCCCAGACCAGCGTGGGTTTGCCCGAAGATGAGGCGGTCCGGATGGGGGCTTTGGCCTCGATTTCGGATCGGGATGGCGTGCGCGACAAAATTGCCGAAATTGCCCGTGAGGCCGAAATCGTCTGGGGCGCTCCGGGTGATGTGATATTGGTGTCGGGGGACGCCGAAAAGGGCGCGTTTCTCAATCCGGTGCTGATGCGCTGTGCCAATCCCCTGTCGGCGCGCGCCCCACATAATGTCGAAGCCTTTGGTCCCGTCGCGACCGTTATGGCCTATGAGGAGGCTGAGGAGGCCGTGACGCTGGCGCGGATGGGCAAAGGCTCCTTGGTGAGTTCCCTGTTCACCGACGATCTAAAGGTGGCGCAGAATGTGGCGCTTGGCCTGGCCCCATTTCATGGGCGGGTCATGCTGGGCAACCGCGCGTCGGCGAAATCTTCGACCGGACACGGCGCGCCACTGGCCCCGCTGGTGCATGGCGGTCCGGGACGCGCAGGCGGCGGCGAAGAAATGGGCGGCATGCGTGGGGTCAAACACTTTATGCAACGCACGGCCATTCAGGGTACGCCGCGGCTTTTGTCCGCAGTCACCGGACAGTGGCTTGAGGGCGCGGACACGCAAACGGGGGAACACCCGTTCCGCAAATCGTTGGCGGAGTTGCGGCTGGGCGAGCAGATTGTCACCGAGGCGCGTGTTGTTACCAAGGAAGACGTGGAACATTTCGCCGAGTTCACCGGCGACACCTTCTATGCTCACATGAACAGCGCCGCAGCCAAAGCGAACCCGTTCTTTGAGGATCGTGTGGCACATGGGTATTTGATCGCGTCCTTCGCGGCGGGGCTGTTTGTTGAACCCAACCCCGGCCCTGTGTTGGCGAACTATGGTGTCGACAACCTGCGATTTTTGACGCCGGTTTATTTTGGCGACAGTCTCCGGGTGCGATTGACGTGCAAAGAAATCAACCCGCGTGAGGCGGCGGTCTATGGCGAAGTGCGGTGGGACTGTCGCGTGACCAACCAGCGCGACGAAGTGGTTGCGCAATATGATGTGCTAACCATGGTCGCCAAAACCTGGCCCTTGCCGGAAGAAGTGTGATCCCCTTGGCACAGGTGTTTTCCTATGATGGCGTGGTGCCGGTGATCGACCCGCTGGCCTTTGTCCACCCAACGGCGGTGCTGGTGGGGGATGTGATCGTGGGGGCCGGCTGTTATGTCGGTCCCGGCGCAGTGCTGCGCGGGGATTACGGGCGGATCACGTTGCGGCCCGGATCGAATGTGCAGGAAACCTGTGTCGCCCATGCCTTTCCGGGGAAGGACGTTTTGGTCGAAGAACTTGGCCATATTGGTCACGGAGCTGTGCTGCATGGCTGTCGGATCGGGCCCAACGCCATGGTCGGGATGAATGCGGTGGTCATGGACGAGGCGGTGATCGGGGAGAACAGCATCTTAGGCGCGCTGGCATTCGTGAAGGCCGGGGCACTGATTCCGCCCAACTGCATGGCGGTTGGCTCGCCGGCTCGCGTGGTTCGTGAGTTGACCGAAGTGGAAATTGATTGGAAACGTCGGGGCACCGGCGTCTATCAACAGCTTGCCCTGGAGGCCAAAGACAAACTCGCCTCCGCCACGCCCCTCTCCGAGGTTGAGCCGAATCGGCGTCGTGTGGCGGCACCGCGTTTTGATCCGCTGGTGTTGGAGCGCAAAGACTTTAGCGCACCGCCTTGACGCCCTCAAGCAGCAGAGTCGTTGCGATTTCAGCATAGTCTTCGCGGGCAATCGGGCCATCATCGCGAAACCACATATAGACCCAGTTCATCATACCAAAAAGCGACATGGTGACGGGCATCAAAAGCGGGCGCTCTGGACGATCAAGCTTGGGATGGATCTCACGGATGACGTTTGCAAAATAGGAAATGATCCGTCGCTCAAGCGTGGAAATTTTTTGCTTTTGCTCTTCTGAGAGCGCGGCTCCGGCGTTCAGCTGAACCTTATGCTGATCGTCCGCGCCCTTATAGGCCTGAATCACCGTTCTCACCAAGGTTTCCAGGCGCTTTTCCGGGACAAGCGATTCATCGTTGGCCTGAGCGAGGGCCGTCTCCAAAGCTTCCAAATGGGTGTGAATGATGGCAAAAATCAAGGCACTCTTGGAGGGGTAGTAATGATACAGCAAAGATTTTGAGACCCCCGCCGTTGAGGCGATCAGGGACATGGAGGCTTTCTCCATGCCTAGTGTGGCAAAAACATGAGCGGCATCCAACAAGAGGCTGGTTTGTTTTTCTTCAAAATCACTTGCGCGGGTCCTGGCCATAAGCAGAAAACTTCCTAGAAACGGGTAAGCAGGGGGTTCTTTACCCCCTGCTTACAGAGTTTGCAATTCATTGACCAGCCGGACGGGCAGTCAATTTTTACGGTTGTCTATAACCCGTTTGGCTTTGCCTTCTGAGCGGGCGATTTGCTCAGGATCCTGCACGTCGATCTTTGTGGATACCCCCACAACCGATTTGATGTGGTGAGCAAGCTCTTTGGCCGAAGCCTCGCGCGTGCTTTCATCACTTGAGCCGGGTGCACATTCGACATGGACCGTCAGAGTGTCCATCCGGCCGGCGCGGGTCAGCTCGATCTGGAAATGCGGGGACAAGCCTTTGCATTTCAGAATCTGCTCTTCGATCTGGGTTGGGAACACGTTCACGCCACGCAGGATGATCATATCGTCTGAGCGGCCCGTGATTTTTTCGATCCGGCGCATTGAGCGTGCCGTGCCTGGCAAGAGGCGGGTCAAGTCACCGGTCCGGTAGCGGACCATCGGCAAGCCTTCTTTGGTCAGCGTGGTGAACACAAGCTCCCCCATTTGACCATCGGGCAGCGTCTCCCCCGTCATCGGGTCAATAATTTCCGGGTAGAAATGGTCTTCCCATATGTGCAACCCATCTTTGCTCTCGACGCATTCCTGTGCCACGCCGGGCCCCATCACTTCGGACAGGCCATAGATGTCCACGGCATGCATATCAAACGCCTCTTCGATTTCCTCACGCATCGCGTTGGTCCACGGTTCAGCACCAAAAATGCCGATCTCAAGTGAGCTTTCGCGCGGGTCCAGACCTTGACGACGGAACTCATCGAGGATCGACAACATATAGGAAGGCGTGACCATGATAATGCGCGGCTTGAAATCATCAATCAACGTCACCTGACGTTCAGTCATGCCACCAGAGATCGGGACCACGGTACAGCCGAGGCGCTCCGCCCCGTAGTGCGCACCGATCCCGCCGGTGAACAGGCCATAGCCATAAGCATTGTGCAGCATATCGCCGGGACGTCCGCCCGCCGCGCGGATTGAGCGTGCGATCAGATTTGCCCAATGGTCGATGTCTGAGGCCGTGTAGCCGACCACGGTTGGTTTTCCGGTGGTGCCGGACGATCCATGGATACGCACCAACTTTGATTGCGGTACGGCAAACATGCCAAAGGGATAAGTGTCGCGCAGATCCTGCTTTTTGGTGAAGGGAAATTTGACGATATCTTCAAGAGACTTCAAATCTTCGGGGTGAACATCATATTCAATAAATCTGTTGCGGTAGAACGGTGAATTTTCGAACGCGTGTCTGAGAGACCGTTTCATCCTGTGAAATTGCAACGCAGAGATTTCATCGCGCGAGGCGATTTCGATTGGATCAAGGTCCTTGGGCGACGGTGTCAGATTTTGCATGGTTTCCTCCCTTGCAATGTCAGTGTGCGATCAAGTGTCGATCGACAGATGGGTGCCCTTGATGGTGCGAGAATGGCCGCGAAATTCGGCCACATGCGCGCCGTCTTGGTTGGTAATGCGAATATCGTAGAGGCCGGACCGTCCCCGTTGCGACACAGCACAGGCGGCAGCCGTCATCCGGTCGCCGATGCGCCCGGGGATGAGGTAGGTGATCGAACACTGCTGTGCCACAGCGATCTGATTGTAGCTATTACAGGCAAAAGCAAAGGCGCTGTCCGCCAAGGTAAAGAGATACCCACCATGGCAATTTCCATGACCGTTTGACATGGCTTTGGTGATGGTCATCGACAGCTTAGCCTTACCCGGGGCGATATGGTCAAGGGTCATACCGAGGCGTTGGCTGGCGGAATCGTCATTCCACATGACCTTGGCACAGGCCTCAGCCAGCGCCTGTGGCGACAGTTGCGTGACATCTGTCATGGGTCAGCGCCCCTTGAACGTCGGAGCGCGTTTTTCGAGGAAGGCGGTCACACCCTCGGCATAGTCCTCTGAGTACCCTGCTTCGCGTTGAAGGTCACGTTCACGGTCCAGATGAGTATCGAGGTCCGTGGTCGCGGCCTCTTGGATCACTCGCTTGGTCAGTCCGAGACCCAGCGTTGGTCCTGCCGCCAGCCGTCCGGCCAAAGCCGTAGCCTCCGCCAAAAGATCATCATCCTCCACCGCTTTCCAAATCAGACCCCAATCGGCCGCTGTCTCAGCCATGAGAGGCTCGGCCGTCATGGTCAAAGCTTTGGCTCGCGGTTCTCCGATGATGCGGGCCAAGGTCCAACTGCCACCGGCATCGGGGATGAGGCCAATCTTGGAAAAAGCCTGGATGAATTTGGCCGATTTCGCCGCCAGGACGATGTCGCAGGCAAAAGCGATATTCGCCCCGGCGCCGGCCGCCACACCGTTTACAGCACAGATGACGGGTTTTTCCAGGGCCCGGATCAAACGCAGGGTGGGATTGTAAAAGGTCTCGATCGTATGGCCGAGATCGGGTTTTGGGCCCCCTTTGCGGGGGTCCCGATCGCCAAGATCCTGTCCCGCACAAAACCCGCGACCCGCACCCGTCAAAAGCACAGCGCGTATCTCACTGTCCTCATGAGCGCGGGTGATTTGTGCGCGCAGGGCAAGATGCATTTCCTGGTTAAAGGAGTTCAATTTATCCGGACGGTTCAGTGTTAAGGTCAAAACACCGGCATCAAGCGACGCCAGCACGGTATCAGACATAGTATCAGATGTGATCATTCGGTTCCTCCCAGCCCCCTCCAGTGAGCGAATGAGATTTGTTGTTGCATAAACCGTCCGGTCGGTCAATAATGTGATTCAAGTTTTGGGAGGAACAATGCAAAACATGTTCGACCGCCACAGCGGATTGCTTGAGGACGCCCTGAGGGCGTTGGAGACGCGTGAATTCTGGACGCCTTTTCCCGAAATTCCCAGCGGTAAAATCTATGGCAACTCCGCGAGAGCAGAAGCCGACGCCGCCTTTGAGGCCCTGATAGGACAGGCCTTTGAAATACCCGGGCATCCTGAGACGGCCCGCGTTGGGGCAGAGATGTCCCCTTGGGGGAAGGATATGGCGATGTCCTATCCCACCACAGATGCCGCCGCATTCGTCATGGCGTCACAGGCCGTGACCGAGGCATTTGCCGAGGCTGGGCCTGAAGTGCGCGTGGGGGCTTTGCTTGAGGCATTGGTCCGCCTCAACAAAATGAGTTTCCTGCTTGGTCACGCGACCATGCACACAACCGGACAGGCCTTTGCCATGGCGTTTCAGGCAGGTGGACCCCACGCCCAAGATCGTGGACTTGAAGCCTTGGCCATGGCTTGGAGTGAGATGACCCGCAGCGCGACCCAAGCCACATGGACAAAGCCACAGGGCAAACATGCCCCCATCGTGATCGAAAAACAGTGGCATCTGATGCCGCGTGGCGTCTCTTTGACCATTGGCTGCAACACCTTTCCCACATGGAACAGCTATCCGGGCATTTTCGCCAGCCTTGCCACCGGAAACCCCGTGATCATCAAACCGCACCCCCGCGCCATTCTGCCGCTGGCCTTGACCGTCCGTGTTTTGCGTGAGGTATTTGCTGAAGCGGGATTGCCCCAAGATGCCGTGCTTCTAGCCTCAGATGCGCCCGGAGCGGAAATCACCAAAACCCTCGTGAGCCACCCGGATGTGAAAATCATCGACTACACGGGCTCCTCGGGCTTTGCCGATTGGATCCGCGCCAATGCCGGACCCGCACAGGTATTTACCGAAGAAACTGGAGTGAATTCGGTCACCATCACCGGAACAGATGATTTCAAAGGGATGTGCGCGAACCTCGCTTTTTCCCTGTCGCTTTACTCCGGTCAAATGTGCACCTCGCCGCAGAATATCTACATTCCTGAGGGTGGGATTGGGACCGACGAAGAGCCTAAAAGATTTGACGACGTTGTGGCCGGTATTGCCTCGGCCATCGACGCCCTGCTTGATGACCCGGACCGGGCGGCAGGTGTCTGTGGCACGATCATCAACTCTGCCACGTTTGAGCGCATAGGCCAGGCGCGCGCGGCGGGCCAGGTAATCCGTGAGAGCGGTGAGACCGGGCAGGGCCAGAGCGCAACGCCACTGATGATTGTGGTTGATGGCATACAGGGTCCGCAAGACGAGGAATGTTTCGGACCTGTGTCCTTTATCATCCCCTGTGCCGATGCTGCGGAAGCGATTTCCCGCGCGGCGGATGTGGCCAAACGCAAAGGGGCGATCACCGCTGCCCTCTATGCTCAGGACGACGCGCTGATTGATGCGGCCGCGAAAGCCTTTGCCAAGGCGGGCGTGAACCTTTCGGTGAATCTCACTGGCAACATTTACGTCAACCAATCGGCGGCATTTTCAGACTTTCACGTCACCGGCGCGAACCCGGCTGGCAATGCCAGCCTGACCGATGCCGCCTTTGTCGCGCCGCGTTTCCGGCGCGTCATGATCCGAAGGCCTAAAGCAGCCTAATCCAAGCTTTCAAAAAAGTTTAATGGGAGGAGAGACCATGAAAGCCAAAACCATACACACAACGGCATTGGCCACGCTCATCGCACTGGGTGCGACAGCATCACAGGCCGAAATTCGCCTCGGCGCCAGCCTGTCCGCGACCGGCCCTGCGGCATTTCTGGGCGACCCCCAGGCGAAAACGCTTGAGATGCTGGTCGAAAAACTGAACGCAAACGGCGGCATCAACGGCGAAGAAATTGAGTTGACGCTTTATGATGACGGTGGCGACCCAAACAAGGCGCGCACTTTTGCGACCCGTTTGGTCGAGGATGACGAGGTCGTGGCCATTATCGGCGGTTCGACCACCGGCACCACCATGTCGATCCTGTCGGTGGCCGATGACGAGGGCATCCCCTTTATCTCGCTCGCCGGTGCAATTTCGATCATTGATCCGGTGCGGGTCAACGTGTTCAAGACACCGCACACCGACCGCATGGCTTGTGAAAAGATATTTGCGGACATGACGGCGCAGGGCATCACCAACATCGGCATGATTTCGGGCACCGACGGTTTCGGGGCCTCCATGCAGGCGCAGTGTAAGGATGTTGCGGGCACCTATGGCATCACTGTTCTCGCCGACGAGACCTATGGCCCGCAGGACGCCGACGTGACGCCGCAATTGACCCGCATCCGCAATACCGAAGGGGTGCAGGCTGTTCTCAACCCAGGCTTTGGGCAAGGGCCCGCCATCGTCACCCGCAACGTTGCACAACTGGGCTTTGACATCCCGCTTTATGGAAGCCACGGCGTTGCATCGAATGCGTTCATTGAATTGGCCGGGCCTGAGGCCGCAGAAGGCGTACGTTTGCCGGGCACCGCACTTCTGATCGCGGATCTCTTGGCCGAAAATGACCCTCAATACGCGGTCGTCACCTCCTATATTTCGTCCTACAAAGCGAAATACGATCAGGATGTCTCGGCCTTTGGCGGTTATGCGCATGACGCCTTTGCGTTGATGACCGACGCGATGGCACGCGCGGGAAGTGATGACCCATCGGATATCCGCGATGCGCTTGAGGCAACCTCCGGCCTCGTTGGCACCACCGGCATTTATACTTTCTCTCCCGAGGATCATCTTGGCCTCGATCTCAGCGCTTTCCGGATGCTTGAGATCAAGGACGGTCGCTGGACCTCTGCTGATTGATCCATCCTCGCGGCCGGGGCCCACTCCGGCCGCACTCCTCATAACGCCACATTATTTCGGGAGCCCCAATGGACGCCCTGCTGCAATTCATATTCTCCGGCCTGACCGTGGGTGCTGTTTATGCACTTGTCGCGCTGGGATTCACAATCATCTATAATGCCTCCGACGTGGTCAATTTCGCCCAAGGCGAATTTGTCATGCTGGGCGGGATGATCACCGTCTTCGCCTTTGAGGCGGGTTTGCCCCTGCCGTTGGCCGCCGTGATCGCGGTTCTTGTCACTGCCGCGATTGGTGTGGCGCTGAACAAGCTGGCAATCGAACCCGCACGCGGCGCGCCCGTGGTGTCATTGATCATCATCACCATCGGAGCCTCAATCCTGATCCGCGGGGCCGCTCAGCTGGTCTTTGACAAACAATTGCACCGCTTTCCAAGCTTTTCAGGCGATGACCCGATTGCCATTTTTGGTGCAACAATCCTACCGCAAAGCCTGTGGGTGATCGGCGGGGCCATTGCGGTCTTTGTTGGCCTATGGCTGTTTTTCACCCATACGCTCACCGGCAAAGCGGTGCTGGCCACGGCCAACAATCGGCTCGCCGCCCAGCTTGTCGGGATCAACACCGGCTGGGTGATGACCCTGTCCTTCGGGCTATCTGCCGCCATTGGGGCGCTCGCAGGTGTGCTGGTCACACCGATCACGCTGGTGAGCTATGATGTGGGCGTTGCGCTCGCCCTCAAAGGCTTTGCCGCCGCCATGCTGGGCGGGATGGGCAACCCCAAAGGCGCGCTTCTGGGCGGGTTGCTTTTGGGTCTGTTTGAGGCTCTGACCGCCGGATATCTGAGTTCGCAATACAAGGACGCGATGGCCTTTATCGTTATCCTCGGGGTGCTCTTCGTCATGCCGCAAGGCATTTTCGGTAAAAAAACGACGGAGCGTGTATGATGACCTCCCGAAACAAATGGATTCAACTTGGGCTTTTGGCGGTTCTAATTGCTGTGCTGCCCGCCTTCTTTCCCTCGGGCTATTACTACCGGGTCGGCGCGCTGATTTTCGTCAATGCGCTGGCGGTGATCGGACTCGTCGTTCTCATCGGCTATGCGGGGCAAATCAGCCTTGGCCATGCTGGGTTTGCCGGGATAGGGGCCTATGCCTGTGCGCTTACCCCCGAACATCTCGGCCTGCATCCCGGCCTAGCTGTCATGTTGGGCGCGATGCTCTCCGCAGTCATGGCCGCGTTGATCGGCAAACCGATCCTGCGACTTAAGGGCTACTATCTGGCCGTTGCGACGCTGGGCTTTGGCATCCTTGTGTCGATGGTCCTGACCAATGAGCGGGCTTTGACCGGGGGACCGGACGGGATGGCCGTGGCCGATCTTGGTCTGCGTAGCCTGCTACGGGATATGGGATGGAAACTGTCTGGTGGCGAGTTCTGGTATATGTTCTCTGGCATCATCCTGTTGATCGGGGCTTGGATCGCGCTCAACCTGTTCGACAGCCCGACAGGCCGCGCCATGCGTGCACTGCATGGATCCGAAGTTGCGGCCGCGACCGTGGGCGTCGATGTGGCCAAACTGAAACTGCGCGCCTTTGTGATCTCGGCGGTTTATGCCTCGGTCGCAGGTTCGCTCTTGGCGCTGCAAAATCAATATGTCACCCCAGACGTGGCGGGCTTTCTGCATTCGGTCGAAATGGTTACCATGGCAGTGCTCGGTGGTGTCGGCTCTGTGCTTGGGGCGAGCCTCGGCGCCGTCATCCTGACGCTGCTGCCGCAGGTGCTCACTGTTTTTGCAGAATATGAACAACTTGTGCTGGGTGCGGTGATGATTGTCGTCATGATCTTTCTGCCACAGGGGCTTTTGCCCTCAATTGCACGTCGGCTACGGGGGACAGGTGAATGACCCTTTTGAACGTCAAGGGCCTTGGCATCAGCTTCGGCGGGCTGAAGGCTGTCAACGATGTGAGTTTTTCGGTGAAACCAGGTGAAATCGTTTCGGTTATCGGCCCGAACGGAGCAGGAAAAACCACGTTGTTTAATATGATCTCCGGTATTTATTTGCCGAGTATGGGATCTGTATCCCTGAGCGGTCAAGAGGTGACCGGAACACAGCCCAACAAGCTGGCCGAAATGGGCCTGTCGCGCACGTTTCAAAACTTGCAAATCTTCCAAGAGATGACCGTTCTTGATAATGTCCTGGCCGGTTATCACCTCCAAGAACGCGGGTCGGTCTGGGCCGATCTTCTGGCCTTGCCCTCCGTCAAACGGCGCGCAACTGAAGCCCGCGATGGTGCGCGCCAGCTGTTGCAACGGGTCCGATTGGACAAGGCCGCCGAACAAGAGGCGGTCAACCTGTCTTACGGCGCACTTAAGCGGCTCGAAATCGCCCGTGCGCTGGCGTTGAACCCCAAAATCCTGTTGCTCGATGAACCAGCGGCGGGGTGCAATGCCGTCGAGACCGAAGAAATTGACCATCTTATTGTGGAACTGGCCGCCTCCGGGATCGCCATTCTGCTCGTTGAACACGACATGAAAATGGTCATGCGCATCTCGACCCATATCGTCGTGCTGGACCATGGTGAAAAGATTGCAGAGGGCGATCCGGCGACCGTTTCGCGTAACCCGGACGTCATCGCCGCTTATCTTGGCACAGAAGAAGGGGAGGCCGCTCATGTTGACGGTTGAGGGCATGCGCTCACGTTACGGGCGCATCGAAGTACTGCACGGCGTCGATCTTGAGGTGAACTCCGGCGAGATTGTCACCGTCGTGGGAGCCAATGGGGCGGGCAAGACCACTTTGCTGAAATGTCTCTCCGGCACCCAGCCGGTGAGTGAGGGCAACATTGTCTTTCGCGGCGAAAGCTTTGCCTCCGTTCCGGCACATAAACGCTTGAGCCGTGGCCTCGCGCAATCGCCGGAGGGTCGACAGATCTTCACCAATCTCTCGGTCGAAGAGAACCTGCGCCTCGGCGCGTTCCTGTTCACCGATGATCGGGTGGAGCGGGACATGGAGGATGCGTACACCATGTTCCCCGCGCTCAAAGAAAAACGCAACCTTGCTGCAGGGGGCCTATCGGGTGGGCAACAACAAATGCTAGCCATTGCCCGCGCGCTGATGGGTCGGCCGCATTGCCTGTTGTTGGATGAGCCCTCGATGGGTTTGGCGCCACTTTTGGTTGCGCAAATTTTTGACGTGGTGAAATTGCTCAAGGAGCGGGCCGTGACAATCCTTCTGGTGGAACAAAACGCCTACGGCGCGCTGAAGATTGCCGACCGCGGCTATGTGATGGAAACGGGGCGGGTCACAATAACCGGTCCTGCCCCGAACTGATCGCCGACCCCCGCATCCGCGAAGCTTATTTGGGACTATAATCATGACCGTACTGAGACTTCGCCACGAGGGTGAAATCGCCATTGTCACAGTTGATAGCCCGCCCGTAAATGCGCTGTCCGAAGCTGTCCGCAAAGGGCTGTGGGACATGGTCCCAACATTGGACGATGATCCTGCAGTCAAAGCCGTGGTGCTGATCTGCGCCGGCCGAACCTTTATCGCTGGCGCTGACGTGCGCGAGTTCGGCGCGCCGCCTGTTCCGCCGCATCTGCCCGATGTGGTGGCGCGGATCGAAGCCGCCACAAAGCCATGGGTGGCCGCAATCCATGGTGCGGCTCTGGGCGGCGGTCTTGAAGTGGCTATGGGCTGTCGTTTTCGCATCGCATTGGACGGCGCCAAGCTGGGACTGCCTGAGGTAACCTTAGGCGTTATTCCGGGCGCCTCGGGCACCGTGCGCACCCCGCGCCTTGTGAGTGTTTCGGCGGCCGTCGAATTGGTCACATCCGGCAAACCTTGGTCAGCGGCCAAAGCGCTTGGGGCCGGGTTGATTGATGCCGTGGTGGATAGCGATCTGGAAAACGCGGCCATCTCTTTTGCCCGTGAGTCGCTAAGCGCTTCCCAGCCACCGCCTGTCTCGGAACGCTTCATATCACCCATGCCTGAGGAATTCTGGGCCGAGGCCCGCAAATCTGCGGCCAAAGCCGGCCATCAGGCACCATTGCGCGCTCTGGACTGTCTGCGCTTTGCGACCGAGGCATCCTTCTCTGATGCTATGGCCAAGGAACGTGAGACGTTTCTCGATCTTCGCACTTCAGACGAGGCCGCCGCTTTGCGCCATGTTTTCTTCGCCGAACGTGCGGCACCGCGCCCGGTCACGCTAAAGGGCGTAGAACCGCGCCCGTTTGAAACGGTCGGTGTGATCGGTGGGGGAACCATGGGCGCAGGCATTGCGGCGGCCTGTCGCAATGCCGGAATGCGTATCATGCTTATCGAGCGTGACCATGCCGCCATGGCCCGCGGCCTTGCCAACATCGACAATGTGTTTGCCGCGGCCGTGAGACGGGGAAAACTCAGCGAAGAGAGCCGCACCCTAAAGATGGACGGGGTAACCGGATCCACGGAGTATGCGCAGCTTGCCGGGTGCGATCTGATAATCGAGGCCGTGTTCGAAGAAATCAACGTCAAGCGCGCGGTGTTCGCTCAGCTGGGTGAAGTGTGCGCGCCGAATGCAGTGCTGGCAACCAATACCTCCTATCTCGACCCACGCGAGATAGCCCAAGGCCTTCCCAACCCTGAGCGGTTCATCGGACTGCACTTTTTCAGCCCCGCCCATCTGATGCGGCTGCTCGAAATTGTACCGACACAGGATACGGCGAAAAATGTCCTGGCTACGGCATTTGCACTGGCCGGGCGGCTAAACAAGATTCCAGTGCAGGCGGGGATTTGCGAAGGCTTCATCGGAAACCGCATCCTCAAACGCTATCGTTCCGAAGCCGAGGCGCTCGTTGAAAACGGCGTGCCGATTTCCGAGATCGACCAAGCAATGCGCGCTTTTGGTTTGAAGATGGGACCATTCGAGGCCCAAGATCTGGGTGGCCTCGACATCGCTTTCTTACAGCGCGAGGGAGCGAGGGCTGCCGGCCAAGACGTGCCAGAGACTCTGAGTGACATCCTCGTCGGCGCGGGGCGCAAGGGGCAGAAGACCATGGGCGGATGGTACGACTACGTCGAAGGAAGTCGCGGCCCGAAGCCATCTTCAACAGTGTCCAAATTGCTGAAGTACCGGATCACCAGCGCGTATAGCCCGACGCATAAGGAAATCGCTGACAGGCTGATCGGGGCAATGGCCGCAGAGGGACAGATGATCTTAGACGAGGGTATCGCGCAGAATCCCGCCGATATCGACCTTGTTGAAATCCACGGCTATGGATTTCCGCGGTGGAAAGGTGGGCCAATGTGGTTTCGAGATGCGAGTCAGCATACCACAAGATAAGCCCCAGTTGTTCTATCTCTGGAAAATTTTTACATAGATATAATTATGAGATTTTTGGCTGACCCAAATTTCCGTGTAGAATTCGTCCTCTACAACCTCCCTGTGGGCGAATTCCTAGCGGCACCGGTTTTGCCGGTGCCGCCCTTTTCCGAAAGAACGATTGAACGGCCCATAATGTTTGCGAGACGGATCATCCCGTGACCTGCGTATCGGCAGGCATTCCATTCCGGCGATCTCGCGCCGTTCCAAGAATTCTTCTCTACAGCTCCAAATGTAACATATATCGCGTGGCGATATTTCGCGCACCATGTCCGTCTCAGCGGCATGAACTTGCGGGACCGTGTAGCACTGAACATCCAGGACTTGAGACGCGCCCGCGGCCTCAGCCAGGAGGAGCTTGCTCATCGGGCCGACGTGAGCCGCGGCCATATGGGCAAGGTCGAGAACGCCAAGTTCGCGGCCTCCCTCGATCTTCTCGAACGCATCGCCAAGGCGCTCAATGTCGATCCCGTCGAGCTTTTTGTGAAGCGCTAGTCCGTTTCCTCCGGGTTTGATCCCCCCCAACACGAAAGACAAAACGGCAAGAACAGTACGAGTGGCGCGGATTTATGACGAAAAGAAAGACAGGTTGCCCCTTTCAGGAAGGGTTTATCATCGACGGAACGCAGAAAACCCATGTGTTCACCGACTACCGTTGGGACGATGGATCCGTGAGTCGGCGCCACTTTGTCGACCCAGACAGCTACGACGTTACGCGTGTCATTGTGCGACCGTTTTCACTCAAGATGCCCAATAACGAAGATCAGTAGGAAAACCACTCTGAGTGGCCCATGTTGCCCTCATAGTCCCCGTATTCGACCAAGACGCCTCGGGTGTAGAACTCACCACGACCGCGTGACGGAAACTTCACCACCTGCCCACCCTCAGAAATGAATGTTTCCGACCAAGGCCTGTCCGCGCCGCTGACTCGTTGAATGTATCGGCAGATCCGGTTCTCGCGATCGCATGACTTGATGGACCATCTCCACTTCCGACCGTCGTCGCGCGTCTCATACGACTGCCCGGTGAACCAGATCACATGGGTGCGGTTAAGCCATTCGTATTCCGGTAGATTGGTGTCGAGTTCCCCCTCTCCGCCGGGCCCACCCAGCTCGACCGGCACATGGGCAAAGGTGCAGACCCCGAAGGGCGGCAGGCTCGGCCAGGGGGTGATGCGGCGGATCATGGTGCGATAGGCGCGTGCGCAGACCGCACTCGGGGGGAATCCACCCGCCATGCAGAGCATGATGGCGCAGTCGATGTCATAGGCTTGCGCCTTCTCAGGTGCTCCGAACACCGCCATCACCCCCATCGCCGCTGCCATCACCTGCCGCTTCATGCCACTCTCCCGCAAAAGTTGCGGCAACTATCGCGCAATATGTATTTTTCTGCAATATGTCGTATTGACTCCATATGACTTTATGGCCTTAGTGTCATCCAGTAGAAGGGCTCTCGTGGGGAGAGTCCGAACATGCCGATAGCGCGTAACCAGATCCTGATCACCATCGATGGTGTCAAAGACCTGTCCGAAAAGGGCATCGCGTTCCGCTGCCGGTATGAACTCGTGGGGTTCACGGACGATGGCAAGCCGCGCTACCAGTGCATCTACCTGCGCGAGGGCGAGCCGGAAGCCATTCTGGTCTCGACCCGGATCACCCCGCACGGGCCCGAGCCGCGGTATTTCAACATATGGCCTGGGCTCTTCAAACATCATCTCGAGTTCGGTGACGGGCGCGATCTGCGCTTTGGTCCTGACTACAGCATCACCCTCGAGGAGCGCGGCTGACGTCATCGCCTTCGGCCGTGACGGCACGGCCCGGACCTCGGGCTGGACTTTCCACGGGACGAGGCCTGCATGTGCTGGTTTGGAACATAGCGCTGAGGCCGAGGTCGTTCTGGCCTCGTTGGACGCCACGCCGCCTTCCAGTCACAGCGGAATCCTTGCTCTAATCCGCGCCACCGCAGATCGCCACCAGGGGAACCGTGCCCTGCGGCAGGTCAGGCTCGATGCGGATGATTGGCAGGTCCTTTTTCAGGCCCTGGTCGAGGCCGAAAGCAGCTACAACCCGACCGCCGTCAGCCCCAAGGGTGCTTATGGCCTGGGACAGTTGATGCCGGACACGGCCCGCGGCCTCGGGGTCGATCCGCGCGATCCGTCCCAGAACCTCGATGGCGCAGCGCGCTATCTGCTCGCGCAGCTGGCCACGTTCAAGGACATCGACCTGGCGCTGGCAGCCTATAATGCCGGGCCGCACCGAGTGGTCGAGTATTCCGGCATCCCGCCTTTCACCGAGACCCGCGACTACATCGCGCGCATCTACCGGATCCGGTCCCGGCTGGCGGGTACGCCTGTTGCCGCTCCGGACATCCGCGTCGCAGACCGGGTTCCAGCCCGCGCGCCCGTCCTCATCGATCTTCAATAAAACAAGGGAACTTCGCATGCTCAGACATCGCCTCAGCCGCCTCTTGCCAGTCGCCTTGGGCCTGGCGGCTTTCGCAAACCCCGCCCTCGCGCAAGACTTGTCACCGATCCAGACCATGTTGGAAACCGTCGAGGCCGCGCTGACCGGACCCATCGGGATCGCGGTTGCCACGCTTGCCGTCATCGGCACCGGTTTCATGTGCATGATGGGACGGCTGAACTGGGGCTGGTTCGCCTCGGTCATCATCGGGATCGTGCTGATCTTCTCGGCCGGCACCATCGTCGACGGATTCTCCTAAAGCTGGAGAATAGAGTTGGCAGAACGATCCCCCCTCTTTCTGGGCCTCGCCCGACCGCCCAAGTATCTGGGCCTCCCTGTCGGATACCTCGTGGTTCTGGCGACCGGGATCGTTCTGCCGTTCATCTGGACCAAGTCGATGTTGTTCTTCCTAGTCGGCCTCGTTGCCTATCCGATCCTCTGGTTCATCGCCGACCGCGAGCCGCATTTCTTTGAGGTCCTGCGCGTGTCGTATGGCTCGGTGCGCCCGACGAAGAACCGGGCCCTGCACGGAGGCGACAGCTTTGGCGCTTGATGCAGGCACTCTTTCCACTCACGGAACGGCACTCCTTCAGGCGGGCGGCGGGGAGTTTGCGCGGGAGAGCTACCTCGCGGAACACCTGCCGTATTTCGCGCTCGCGGATGACGATGTCATGGTCCTGCGCGAGGGCGACCTCTTGGCGACCCTGCGCCTTGATGGTCTGAACCCGATGACGACAGAGGATGCCCGGCTCGACGCGCTCAAACGTGCGGTCGCGGCCATCGTCGCCCAGACCGGCAACGCCTTCGGCTTCTACATCCACCGCATTTCCGTGCCGCAGGATCTCGGGATGCGTCCCATCGAGGGGACAGCTTCGCCGCCGCAATAGACGCCCGCTGGCAGACCCATGTCAAAGACCTCCGTCCCGCCAAGCGCCAGCTCTATCTCAGCGTCATCCGGCGGCCTGATATCTCGGCCCGTATTCCGCTCCTGCGCGCGCTGGCCCGCAAGGCCTGGGTCAAGGATCGCGCGACGCGCCTGCAGGAGCTGAACGAGGTCATGGGCTTCTTCGAGGTGGCGCTCGCTTCCGCCAACCCTGTGCGGCTCACGAAGTCGGGCGGTGAATGGCTGGGCTATCTCAATACGCTGAACGCGGGCAGCTTCTCCCCGATTGCCTTCGGGCAAAGCGCCCTGCCCCTCTCGCATACCCTGAGCAACTGCCGCGCGACCTTTGATGGCGACGTCGTCACCCTGACCGACGCCGTGACCGGTCAGATCAAATACGGTGCGCTCTTCTCGATGAAGACCTATCCGGCCCTCACGGATGTCACGCTTCTCGACGCGCTCGACCTGCCTCTCGACATCGTGCTGACCAACTCCTTCAGCCCGATCCCGAACAACATCATGGCCGAGCGCATCCAGCGGATCATCCGCCAGATGCACGCTTCCGACGATGCTGCCGTCTCTCTGCGGGAACAATTGGGCCAAGCCGCCGACGACCAGGAGGCAGGGCGCATCGCCTTTGGTGACCATCATCTCTCCATCGCGGTCTATGCGCCTGACCGCGACACGCTCGAGCGCGCTGCCGCCCAGATCAAGCGCGTCGGACAGGAGATCATGTCGGTCATCGTGCGCGAGAACATGGCCCTGAAAGCCACTTACTTCGCGCAGTCGCCCGGTAACTTTGGTTACCGCGCCCGCAAGACGCCGATTTCCTCGATTAATTTCGCCGACTTCGCGGCACTTCACGGCAGCGTCGAGGGACGTGGTCCTGACCAATCCCCCTGGGGTCAGACCATTTCGGTCCTGCCCACGGTCGGCACCTCGGGATATCGGTTCAATTTCCACGAGGCGGGAGCCCCAAGCAAGGAACCGACCGTCGGGCATACGCTTGTGCTGGGTCGCACCGGTACAGGCAAGACGCTGACCACCGCCTTTTTCGCAGCCCAAGCGCAGCGGGTCGGCGCACGGCTTTTCTTCTTCGACAAGGATCGCGGTCTTGAAATGGCGGTCCGCGCCCTTGGCGGCCGCTACAACGAAATCCGGGCTGGCGTGCCCACGGGCCTCAACCCGCTCGCCACCGAGATCGACGAACGCGGTCGCGCCTGGCTCTCGGACTGGCTCGCGACCCTTCTCACACGCAATGGCACGCTCTCGGGCGAGCAATCCCGCCACATCCAGAGCGCGGTCGGCCAGAACGCCGACGCGGGCGCGGCGCTACAGCGTTTCGCCAGTTTCGAGACCCTGTTCCAGTCGCTCGATGACGATGGCGAGCTGCAGAGCCGCGTTACCGAATGGGCGCCGGGCGGGCGCTACGGTTGGGTCTTCGATGAACCCGAACGCGGCGCTGGCCTCAAGCTCTCGGGCGACATCATCGGTTTCGACATGACCGAGATCCTCGACATGACCACCGAGCGCATGGCGGTGCTCTCCTACATCTTCCGCCAGATCGAACGCGTGGTCGAGGACCGCCGCCCCACCATCATCGTGCTCGACGAAGCCTGGAAGCTCCTGGACGATCCGTATTTCGGGGCACGGCTCGAGAACTGGCTGGTGACGCTGCGCAAGATGAACTGCGTCGTGATCATGATGACGCAATATCCGAGCCAATTGCGCGACAGTCGCGTCGGCAAGACCATCGTCGAGACGGTGCCAACCCAGATCCTCTTCCCGAACGATCGCGCCACCATCTCGGACTACGACTTCCTGCGCGTGAACGCCAAGGAAGCAGTCCTTCTCGTTCAGCCCACCATTGGCCAGCGCATCGCGCTTGTGCGCTCGGCGGGCGACAGCGTCTTCGTCGATGCCGATCTCTCCGCCTTGGGCCACCTCCTCCCCATCCTTGGCGGTGGCGCCACCGGCGAGGCGCGCGTGCCCGCCGATTGGCGCGCCAATCCCGATTTCTGGAGACATGTGATATGAGTTCAAAACCCCTCCTGGCGCTTTGCGCCGCCGCAGGCCTTCTTTCCGCTTGCGAGAAATACACCGAGAAAACCTCCCCTGCTTTGGCCGCAATGGCGAGCCGCAGGTGACGCGCTCCGCGTTTTCGGTCTCGACCATGGGCGCTCCGGTTCAGCAAGAGACCAAACCCGACTGCACTTTCGACGCCCTGACCCGTCCGGAATGAGCCGCGCCGCGATCATATCCGCCGGGCTCTGCCTTGGCCTCGGTACCCTGCCCGCCCATGCCCAGGGCGTGCCGACGCAGGATAATTCCGCGATCGGTCGCGCCATCGCGCGGGTGACGGCACTCGCCGAGGATCTTGGCGTCCAGCAGGACAAGGACCGCACCGAGTCCACGCTGGCGGATGTCCAGGCCGACCAGTTGCGCGTCCTCGAGGAAATGACCGCCGCCATCACCGGTCCCGGCTTCGATATCCGCGCGCTCGAGGGCAATGCGGATTTCGGGGTGGCGGCGGTCTATCCCAATACCGATGCGAGCCCCATGAACAACCGCCTCTTCGGCGAAGGCCGCGAGACGGTCGAGATGATGATCGTCGAGATCGCGGGCGAGTTCGCAGACGCCCCCGGTGTGGCCCGCGCCGGTCTCTCGGCCACCCAGTGGCGCTGCCTCTTCCAGGCCCTGATCAAGCAGGAAAGTCGCTTCAATGTCGCAGCCGTTAGCCCGGTCGGCGCCTATGGGCTGACCCAGCTCATGCCCGGCACCGCCTCTGATCTCGGCGTCGACCGATACGATGTCAAAGACAACCTCCGCGGCGGCGCGCGATACATCACCACGCAGCTCAACCGCTTCGGCAACATCCCCCATGCGCTCGCGGCCTATAACGCAGGGCCGGGTCGCGTGACCGAATACGGGGGCGTGCCGCCCTTTGCCGAGACGCAGGGCTACGTGCGCAACATCTCGAAATTTTACAACGAATACCTGGCTGTCGTGGGCGGTGCCGACGCGCTCGGCACGCTCTCTCCCTCGGATTTTGCGCTCGCCGAATATGCCAGCATCTCCGAGGCGGGCGTCTATTACGCCGCCGACAGTTCGGCGACCACTGAGCAAGTTATCAATCGCCTGCGCGCCATCATCCTGCAGATCGATGCGCAGCCCAATGCCAAGGCGGCCTGGGAGCTCAACACCTATGCCAAAGCCGAGATCGGTCGCATCCTCAACCTTCGCGTCCGGCTGATGGCGGCGAACCAGCAGCGCGAGGCGGCCTTCGCCCAACACCTCGTCGCCGACCGCCTGGCCGAGCGCGACTTCATGCAGATGGGAGTTCCCGAATGAGACACCTTCTCCTGACCGCCGCGGCGGTCACCACACTCGGGTTTGCTTCGCCCGCCACGGCCCAAGGCGTGCCGACTTTCGATGGGTCGCAGCTTGGCCAACTCGTGGCCCAGCTCGAACACATGGCCGAGGACCTGAATGTGCAGATGCAGCAGCTCGCGACCATGCGGCTGGAACTGGAAACCCAGCTGTCGCAGTTGACGAACCTCGAGGCGCAACTGACCTCGCTCATTGAGGGCAGCGGGCTCGGAGAACTCTTCGCCACGGTCGAAGAATTCCGTGCGCTGCGCGGCAAACTGGTCGCCCCCTCAACACCGCGCAGTCTTTGGCCAGCGGCGATTTCCTGAGCGGGTTCAATCCAGGTGCGGAACTCTCGGCCTCGGTCGAGCGGGTGCTCTCGGGCAGTGGCTTCACCTCGGAGCGCCTGAGCACGCTCTCAGGCTCCGATCAGCCCGCCGACAACCGCATCGCCGCTTCCGCCGGGGCCAGCGCCATGCTGTCAGTCGCGGCGCAGGAAAGCCACGAAGAAGCGGGACACAGTCTCGAGCGCTTGGAAGTGATGGTTGGCAAAATCGACGATCAGGACGGGCTGAAGGCTGCCGTCGATCTCAACACCCGCGTCACCGCCGAGCTGGGCATCATCCTGACCCAGATCTGGCGGCTGGAAGCGGCGCAAGGCGTCAGCGCCGGCCAGCTCGGCGTCGTCGACGCCGCGACCCTCGCGGATGAGCGCAAGTTCCGGTCGATGGCGGTGGATCCATGAGGACCTCCAAGCTAACCCCAAGCCGCTTCACCCTGATGGAAGCCGGACTTCTGAGCCTTTCGCTTGCCCTGCCGTTCGGCATCCTCGTCTTGCCTGACGCAGCATCAGGTCAGGATCGGCCCTTCACCTCGATGGAGATCACACGAGACGAAGAGGATGCGTGCCGCGTCCCCAAACCGCCGGTGGATCTCGCCGAGACCGCATACTTGCGCAATGGCTACCGCGCAATCCTGCGTATCCTGATCGCCGAGGAAGCGCTCGCCTCGGAGAGCTGTACCTGCCTGCTGGACCAGTTCACCTGGGATCAGGCGCTCACCGCCCTGTCCCGGTTCCAGACCTCGGACAACCCACGCCTGCCCTTCAAGGTGCTCGAGCTCTACGCCAAGGCAGACGCGCTCGAGGCGCAAGTTGTGGAGGCCTGTGCGGAGTAAATGGGGGTCATTCGCGACATCCTGAGCCAGGTCGACGCCGCGGTGGATACCGTGGCGCAGGACGGCTTTGTCTCCTCGGCGGGCGCGGTTGGCGACGTGATCTCCGCCGGGGCCGCGCTCCTCATCATGCTGCTCGGGATCAACGCGGTCATGCAACTCCGCCCCCTGCCCTTCGGCACCGGATTTGCTTTCGGCATGAAGATCGCGCTCGTGGGGATCTTCGCGCAGAGCTGGGACAATTTCAGCGTCATCTATGACATCGTCACGCGGGTGCCCGACTCCGTTGGCGCCTCGATCCTCGCGCTCACCGGCTCGGGTGACGAGGCCGGGGTTTACGCGAGCCTCGACAATATGGTCGCCCGCATCACCGCCTATGGCGACACGATCGGCGACCGCGCGGGCTGGGTCTTCGGCGCTGTTCTCGGTGCGATCTTCTTCGTCCTCTCAGCCATCTTCGCCGCGGTCACCGCCGGGATCATCGCTTTCGCACGGATCGTCTTCGCGCTGATGATCGTGATCGCCCCCTTCATGATCGTGACCTCGCTCTTCAAACCGACCCAATCGCTTTTCGAGGCCTGGACCCGGGCCACCATCGGCTATGCGCTCATGCCCGTCGCCGCCGCGGGGGCCGCAGGCATCATTGTTGCCATCGCCGAAGCCATCGGGGACGCCTCCGCCGCGCCAAACGATGTGGAGACCGTCAGCCTCATCCTGCCCTTCCTCGTCATCTTGATCCTCAGCGCCGGGATCATGGCTTCGGTGCCCTACATCGCCTCCAACCTCACAGGCGTCGTGGGCATTGCCTCAAACGCCGTGGGCCTCACCGGCCTTGCGCGGCAGGGCTTCGTGAACACGCGCCAATATGGCACCGGCGCGACCGCGCGCCTCGCCACCGGCAAATCCCCGCAGGAACTGAACCAGATGGCCAATGCGGGTGTGGTGAAGACAGGCGAGATGATCCGGCAAAGCCCCGGCGCGCTTCTCTCCGCCGCCAAGGCCTTCCGCAGACCCTGATGTGAAAGACGACTGACTTGAAGAAGACCGTACCCAGTTCCGCGAGCCATGACCGCGACGCTTTTGAAGCGGATTTCATCTACGGGCCACGGCGGCGCGAGCGCTTCGCCTGGTTCGTCGCGGCGGCAGGCGTACTGGTCGGCGTGGCCGGCATAGTCGCGGGCGCGAGCCTCTTTCCGCTCAAGACAACCGAAACTTTTGTGGTCGTGGTCGACAAGGAAACTGGCGAGATGGACCGGGTCGCCGCCGTCCAGGCGCTGACGCTCTCGGAAAGCGATGCCATCATTCAGGCCAATCTCGTGGCCTATGTTGACGACCGCGAGACCTATGACCTGACGGACGGCGAGCAGCGCATCAACTCGGTGCTCGACCGCTCGGACGGCGATGCCGCCCGCACGTTGCGCGATCTCTGGTCTTCGACCAACGAGGACTACCCGATCACCGTTTACGGGCGTGACGCCAAGATCGAGGTGGTGATCAAGTCCGTCAACCAGATCGAGCGCGGCGTGGCCCAGGTCCGCTTTACCCGCACGCTGCGCCGCCCGCGCGACACCCGCACCGTCACCCGGTCTTACGTCGCGACCGTCGGCTACGACTTTCAACCCGAAACCCGCCAGCGCCTTCAGGACGTCTGGGCCAACCCCTTGGGCTTCGTGGTGACCTCCTACCGCGTCGACGCCGAGACCCTGGAGAACTGACCAAGATGAAATCCCTGCCCGCGCTCCTCACCACGTTTCTCCTAGCGCTTGCTCTTCCTGTTGCAGCCCTCGCCGAGGCCACGCCGCAAGGCGGCCCGCTCGACATCCGCATCCGCACCGCCGTCTATAACGAGAACCAGGTCTACCGGATCGAAACCGATCTTAGGCATTCGACGACCATTCATTTTGGGGCGGGGGAACGCTTCGAGGCGGTGATCGTCGGTGACACCGAGAGTTTCCAGGTCGATCCGATCCCCGAGCTTGGCAACGTGCTGACCATCAAGCCACATGTAGCCAATGCCTCGACCAACATGACGGTGATCACCAACCGGCGCACCTACTCCTTCCACCTGCGCGAGGGCTCGATCCCGAACCGCACCGGCATGTTCTTCGAGGTCCGCTTCCGCTACCCCGACGAAGAACGCCGCGCGCTGGCGGCCACGCAGCCTAAAGGATTTGAGGCCCCGCGCAATTACAACTACCGCGTCTCGGGCGAAGGCGACTTCCGCCCCAGCCATATTTATGACGACGGGCGCTACACGTATTTCGTTTTCCCGGAGAATGGCCGCCAGCCCGCCCTCTTCAAGGCCGATAACCAGGGTCGCGAGCGCACGGTCAACTGGACCCAACAGGGCAACACGGTCCGTGTGCTCGGGGTAAACGATTATTGGACGCTACGCATCGGCGACGAGGCGATCTGCGCCTGGCGCGACGAAAGCGCCATCTACGTGAGCAACTGACCATGGCCGATCAAACTCCTCCTGATCTCCAAGACCGCCTCGATCAATTCAGCCAACGCGGCAAATCCAAACGCCGCGGCAACAGCCTCGGGGTTGGTGCCCTCGCCGCGGCCCTCGCCCTTGGCGGCGCCGGGGTCGCGTATTTCCTGGCGACCGGTCTGCAGGAGGGCGACAGTGCGCTCGAGACCTCCGACGTCGAGACCTTCCAGGACCGTCGGACCGGCACAGGCGGGCGGCTGGAGTTCCCGCCCGACGAGACCGAGCAACGGGTTAATGACGCGCTGATCGCCGTCGAGGAGGCGCTCGACATGCCCGCCGCCCCTGCCCCCGAGCCAAGCGCCGAGGTGCTGGCCGAGATCGCCAAGCTCCGCGAAGCCCTCGCCGCCAGCCAGGCGGCGCGGAATTCGGAAATCCAGTCCGCCGTCGCGGACCTGCGCGAAGCCTTCGACGAACAGAAGGAGGCGCTTGAAGCGACGCTCGCCGCCAAGGAAACCGAACTGGCCAACCTGCAACGCCAGACCGAGAGCCGCATCGAAGGGCTGCAGGCCATGCTTGATGCCGAACGTGCGCAGCGCGAGGGTCTCGAGGCAGAGCTCGACCGCGAAGGGCTGATCGCCGACCAGCGCCTTCTCGAAGAACGCCGCCGCCAGGAAGAGGAACAGCGCCAGCGCGAGGCCGAAAGGGTCGCCGCGGAGCTTCTGACTGCGCAGATCAAATCCCCCGCAGTGGTCTATGCCGACGGTCCGCGTGGCGGCCAAAGTGGCGCGGCGGTGGCCGATCCTGCTGGCACTGGCGGGCCAGCCCTCTCGGGAAATGAGCAGTTCCTGCAAAGCGCGCGCCCACTCGAAGTGCAGGAGGCCGCGCGCCTCACCCATCCCGAGCGCACCCTGACCCAAGGGTCTGTCATCCAGGCCGCGCTTCAGACCGCCATCAACAGCGACCTGCCGGGGTCCGTCGTCGCCGTCGTGTCTGAACCGGTCCCGGCCTTTTCCGGGGACCGGATCCTGATCCCCCGTGGCTCCCGCCTTTTTGGCCAATACCGTTCCGGGATCGACATGCACCAGAAGCGCATCCTGATCCTCTGGACCCGCGTCCTGGCCCCGGACGGCACCTCGATGGAGATCGCCGCCGTGGGCGGGGACCAGCTCGGCCGCTCGGGCCTGACCGGTCTGGTCGACACCAAGTTCGCTGAACGCTTCGGCGGGGCAGCGCTGATTTCCGTGATCGGGGCGGCACCTGCCGTGGCGGCAGAAAGCACCAACAACGAGACGACCAGCATCGTTCTGGGCGATGTCGGCAGCGATCTGCAGGACGCGGTCGGGTCCGTCATCGCCGATCAGGTCTCGATCGCGCCGACGATCTATGTCGATCAGGGCGCCTCGGTCACCGTGCTCGTGGACCGGGATGTGGTGATCTACGGGGGTTCCGGTTCACAATGAAAAAGAAGCATCGGGTTTCGCGTTCGAGCCGCAGGCGAGAGGCAGCGAAACCAGATTCAATATTACCGGAACCACCGAAATGATGGAGCAGGCGTCACCAGCCTCCTACCTCGAGCGTTATCTCGACCCGTTCCGCGACCTTCTGAGACGCGATGACGTGGTCGAGATCGCGATCAACCCGGACGGCAAGGTCTGGCTCGAAGTCGCAGGCGACGCAACTATGCGCCACGAAGGTCAGACCGTGGATCGCACCACCGCCCTCAACATGGCCCAGACCATCGTCGGCGACGCCAAGGCCCGCGTCTCTGAAAAGAACCCTCTCGTCTCCGGCAAGGTGGAATATGCAGGCCGCCCCCTCCGTGTCCAGGTCGCCGTGCCGCCCGCCATAGATCGCGGGGCCTCGATCACAATCCGCCTCTTCGCCTCGGGCAACGTTCGGGACTACGTGCCGACATATCTGTTCGGCAAGGCCGTCTCGCTCGATGCCCTCCGCGCCGAGAAGATGAAAAACATCGCCTCCCTCGCCGAAGAGAACCTTGAGGCCGCGCTGCAAACCCTGGTCGAGGCGCGGCTCAACGTCCTGATCAGCGGCGGCACCTCAACCGGCAAAACCACGTTCGCTCGCCACCTCCTGACCCATGTCAGTGAGCACGAACGGCTGATCACCATTGAGGACGCTTTTGAGCTCTTCCCCGGCCAGCCCAACACCGTCGCCCTCCTGGCCGACCGCGGTTCCGGCTCACAACGCAGCGCCAACGCCCTTCTGCAGGCCTCCCTCCGCATGCGACCTGACCGGATCATCGTCGGCGAGCTGCGCGGCGCCGAGGCCCTGACCTATCTCGAGGCGATCAACACCGGCCATGGCGGATCGGTCTCCACGATCCATGCCGAAACCGCAGAACTCGCCATCGACCGGTTGGCGATCATGGTGCTGCAGGCCGGCACGCCGCTGACCTTTGCCGAGGTGCGGGAGTACATCCGTAAATCCATCGATGTGATCGTTCAGCTCGGGCGGGCCGAGGGGAAGCGGGGGATTACGGAGTTCTATCTGCCTGGACTATGACGACCTTCGACAGGGTGGGCGGAAAACGGTCTGACTGTACCGCAGCATGGCAATCGCAGCAGTACTTGGGTAGTCGTCATTCGTTTAGGTTACAGAAAACCAGCCATCGGCATTTTCCGACATTACATGGGCGTTGGACGATTGACCTATAAAGGTCTTTCGAATCCCACACATCCCGCCAAACACAGCCGATTGCCGCACATATTTGCTTTCTATATCTCGCATTAACAAACAGATAGTGTCATTTGTGGTAATTGCTCTACCGTTACGTGGGGCTCACACGCTCAACCAGTCATCATCGCCCTTCGCCAAAACCGCCGATCCGCCGCTTTTCCGATTGCGCCTAATCACAACAAAAATTCCAGTCCGGGGGATGCATGCACATATCAAAACTGCAGCTGGTCAATTACCGAAACTTTGCCCGCGCGACGGTGAAGTTCGAAAAAGGCGTAAACACAATCATAGGCGAGAACGGGTCGGGCAAGACGAATCTGTTTCGCGCGATCCGGCTGCTGCTCGACGATAATCTGCTCCGCATGGCTCACCGTCTTGACGAACGCGACTTCCATCGCGGCATCGGCGAGTGGCGCGGGCACTGGATCATTATCAGCCTCGAATTCACCGATGTCTCGCAGGACGAGACGATCCAGTCGTTGTTCCTGCACGGCGCCGGCAACATCACCGCCGCTACCGTCGATCGGGCGACTTACAATCTGATTTTTCGACCAAAGGCTGTAATTCGGCAGAAGCTTGGCGAGCTTGCCGCCGGCGATCATGCCGGCCTGGCGGCGCTCCGCAGCGAGATGAGCCTCGCGGACTACGAGACGATCTTCACCGGCAAGAGCAGCGCCGATTTTTGCAACCCCAAAGTATATCGATCACTGGTAGGTGACTTTGACGCGGTCATCTTTCCGACCGAGCTCACCTCGCCAGACATCGGCGGGATCGTCCCCGGCATGTTCTCGATAGCGCGAGAGATCGGCTTCACCTTCGTCCAAGCGCTCCGCGACGTCGTGGCCGAGTTCCAAAACAACCGTACCAATCCGCTGCTGACGCTACTCAAAGGCAAGAGCGGCGAGATCGACCCCACGGCCTTCGCCCCGATCAGCGCTTTGGTGTCCAACCTTAACAATGCGATAGAAGCTCTCGACGATGTACGCGCGATCCGCACCGATATCCGCGACACCATCACCGATGCCGCTGGCGAAACCTATTCGCCGAAATCCCTGTCGATCCGGTCCGACCTGTCCGATGAGGCTGATCGCCTTTTTCAGTCTCTAAAGCTTTTTGTAGGCGAGTCCGAAGCCGGCTATGAGGGTGGGATCCATGAGCTGAGCCTCGGCGGCGCGAATCTCATCTACCTGACGCTCAAGCTCCTCGAATTCAAATATCAGAAGGTCAAGCAGACCTTCGCCAATTTCCTCGTCGTCGAAGAACCCGAGGCACACATCCACACCCATATCCAAAAGACTCTATTCGATCGCCTGAAGTATGACGACACGCAAATCATCTACTCGACGCATTCGACCCACATTTCGGAAGTCAGCAACGTCGAAAATATAAACATCCTCGGGCGCGATGGTGGCGTTTGCGAAGTCTTCCAGCCCGCCGCTGGCCTCGATCCCGGCCAGGTCGGCAATATCCAGCGTTATCTCGACGCCGTGCGCAGCAATTTGCTCTTCGCGAAGAGCGTGCTGCTGGTCGAAGGCGATGCCGAGGAGATTCTAGTCCCGATCCTGATTAAGCAGGTGTTCGGACTCAGTCTGGATGAGCTCGGCATCAGCCTGATCAATATTCGCAGCACCGGCTTCGAGAATGTCGGGGTGCTATTCCACGACCTGCGCATCCGCAAGAATTGCGCGATCATCACTGACCTTGACCACGCATTCATTGACCTGACGCCTGATCCCCTCGACAGCGATGCCAAGATCAAGGCGAAGAAGAGGGCTCTTGGCTCGCAGACATCCGGCGCGGCCCGGTCTATCCGGCTCAACTCCTTTTGCCACGGCAATGCCTGGCTGACTGCCCATTTTGCGCAGCATACCTTCGAGGTCGACTTCATCTTGGCTGGCAACAGCGCTGCCGTCGTGTCCGTCCTCAACGACGTCTACACCGACGCCGGAACCATCGCCCAGGCCAAGGCTGACCTCGAGTCCGGAGACATTGCCCGCTACGGCGCGCGTGTGCTGACGATGGCGAAGCAAGTCGGGAAGGGCTGGTTCGCGATTATTCTCGGTAAGGCAATCACCCCCGATGTGCACCTTCCCAATTATCTGCTGTCCGCCCTGTTCAGCGCACATCGGCCGATCTCCGTCGAATCACTGGCGAGCATTTTTGAGCATCGGTTGAAGGTGCAGCTTAAATCGGGGCTGGTTTCCCTGCCGCAAATCGACGCCATGTCCGACCATGTCGGGCGCTTTCGACGAGGCGAGATCGATTTTGACGCGGTGCGTGCCGAGATGCTCAAGGCGTTTCCAGGCGACCGGATCAACACCTTGCTAGCGACGCTCTGATGTTCGTCTGGAATGCGGAAGACCTCAATGCGGACCAGGTCAAGGCGATCGAGCAGCCCGGCAGCGTGTTCCTCACCGCTTGCCCCGGGAGCGGCAAAACCCGTACGCTGACCTACAAGATCGCGCGTGAGCTGTCTTTGCTCACCTCCGACAAGCAGCGTGTCGTCGCAATCACTTACACCCACCGCGCCGCCGACGAAATCCAGGAGCGGATCGAACAGCTCGGCGTCGATACCACCCAGCTCTGGATCGGCACGATCCATTCCTTCTGCCTCGAATGGATTTTGCGCCCATACGCCATTTATCACCCCGAGCTGAAACATGGATTTCGGGTGATCAACGCGCATGACACCGAGCGCGCCCACGAACTGCTATGCAGCCAGCATGGTGGGGGTCTGCGCATCTTCGACTGTGGCCATTACTTCACGTCTGCTGGCTATGTCATCTCTTGCCAGGATTGGAAGCGCGCGAAGGTCGAGGCAGTGCTCCAGCAATATTGGGCAGAGCTACGCGCCAATCGACAGATCGATTTCGAAATGATTCTCGACTACGCCTATCAGCTGGTTCGCGATATTCCCTCAATCGGCATTCTGCTGGGATCGATCTTCGCGACTGTTCTGGTCGATGAATATCAGGACACCAAGGAGATTCAATACGCGATACTCGGCACTATCCTGAAGGCTTCGAATGGCAAGGCAAACGCCTTCATCGTCGGCGATCCCAATCAAGCGATATATGGCTCGCTCGGCGGCTATGCGATCATGCCTGCCGAATTCTCTGCGCTTAGCGGAGTCAGTTTTACCGAGATGGACCTGTCGGTGAACTACCGCTCGTCCGACCGCATCGTCACCTACTTCGAGAACTACAACCAGCTCACCTCGAAGATCAGCGCGGGCGGAAAGTACAAGACCTTCGTGAGCGCGATCTCCTACGATTATGCGACACATCGCACTAAGCTGGTGGACGAGGTCGTGCGGCTGATCCGCTACAACGTCGAGACCATGGGGATCGTCCCAGGCGAGGTTTGCATCGTTGGGCCGCAATGGCTGCCGCTTGCAAGCATGACACGCCAGCTTGTGGCCGCATTGCCGGACTACAGTTTTTCTGGCCCCGGAATGGTGCCCTTTGCCCGCGATATCGACAATTTCTGGTACAAGCTCGCGCGGATCATCCTGACTGAGGCTTCGCCGCAACTCTACATCCGGCGCAGCCGCTGGGCCGGTGAAGTCATCGCTGCGCTCGACTTGGCCGGCATCAACACTGCTGCGATCACTAGGAAAAGCCTGCTCCGCGCGTCGAATGCCATCTCCTCCGCCGAAACTGACGGTCTGAAATATCTGCTCGAATGCTTCGACGCACTTTTTGCAGCGCTCGGCATCGATCGCGCCAGCTCCCCCATGCTGGTCGAACATTTTGATGCGTTCGTTGAAGGATCGCAGCGAAGGCTGGACCGGCTCGTCGCGGACGGTGCTACCGCGATCGCGGAGGTCGCCATGTTCCGGAAAGTCTTCGATGAGAAGACCGGGATTACCGTTTCAACGATTCACGGCGTGAAGGGTGCTGAGTTCGAGGCAGTGATCGCGTTCGGTCTGCTCGAAGGCATGGTCCCGCACTTCAATGAGGACGACAAAATCGCGGCCGCTAGCAAGCTCCTCTACGTGATTTGTTCCCGAGCGAAGAAGAACCTACACCTCATCTCGGAAGCGGGCCGGCGGCGGGGACAGAACGACGTCTATCAGCCCACCGATATCCTGCTCGCGTGCAGCTTTGGCTATGACCAGATTCCCTGACCCGGCTTTGGTGCAGGGATTCGTGAAGCTTTTTTGCAGTTCGAATATCGCCCGGCTTGCGAAGGTTTATCGTTCGAAATCAGCGCTTCTTGTTTGACTGGGACAACACCGAACCGGCAAGTGCCTTTGTCTTTTCAGAATAGCGATCGCTGCGAAGTACCTTTGAAGCGAGATCTTCCATATTCGCACCTGTTTGTCGATTGGTATTGGACTGAGACAACGCCGAACCAGCAAGCTTGCGGGCAACCTGTGACGAGCCAGGTTTGAACAGGGTGTCTGCTGCAAGCGAGGCAACCTTGGTTGAAGTTCCTTTACGATTCACCGCCATAATAACCTCCATGTGGTGTTTGGTTTGCTTAGAGAGTCTAGATGTGGGCTTGGAGCCAACTGTCCGCAAGCTTCACTAGTAAAAAATCAAAATTATAGCCTCGCCTCAAAAAGGTCCGGCGTGTCTTCGTCCCGCCGCCTGCTCATTCCTTCGCCGAGATGCAAGCATGGGTGTTTGATGCGCGTCAGACCTCTTCCGCCCTCGAAATGGACCCATCCACCTCTGGGCATGCCCACACTTACGATTGGCGCCCCACATATTGGACAAGTCCGCCTGAACGATGCGCCCCTCTTGCTTTCACGGTCGCCCCGAACTGCCCAACCGCCGCGGACGGATACCGTGCGCCCCGTTGAAAGGCGGCGGGTGTGTGCTTTACGGTAATACCAACGGTCCGTCATCCCAGCCCCCTTCTTTCCTCGACCCGGCTGCCGCTTGGGGTTGAACGCACGTAGAAGCCTTGTGGAATAGCCTCTTGCACCAGCCCCACATGGGATATTAGGCCCACGGCACGACTTCCCTCTGTCAGCGCAGCTAGAACTTGGATCACCTGATCCAGCGTGCCCGCCCCATTCTCGGTGTCGAGGCTCCCGAAGCCTTCGTCGATAAAAATTGTGTCCATCCGGATCTTGCCCGAAAGGCTCTCGACCACATCAGCTAGCCCAAGCGCGAGGGCCAGTGCCGCGATAAAGGTCTCGCCGCCTGACAGCGTTGCTGTCGGGCGCGCCTTGCCAGTGTTGATGTCGAAGACCTCGATTTCGAGCCCACGCTTGCCGCGGCCGCCAGATGCCTCAAGCCCGCGCGCCAGCCGGTAGCGACCACGTGTCATAGGGTCGAGCCGCATATTCGCCGCCTCGAGAACCTGGTCGAACATTGCACCGATCGCGAAGGTCTCGAGTGTCATCTTGAAATCGTTCTTGCCGTTAGCCAGATCGGCCAGCCCCCGGAGCGGACCGGTCTCGGTTTCAAGCCGCTCGGTTTCGGCCAAGGCCGCGGCAAGCGATTCCTTGAATTTTGTCAGTGACGATACATCCGTTCTCGCTGTGGCGAGTGCAGCGTTGGCCGCGTTCAAGGTCTGGGTGGCGTCTGCCAACGCCAGCTGAAGCGGGGCAAGATCCGGGCGTTCACGATCTGCGCAAGCGGCTGTGGCGTTCTGCAATGTCGTGCGAGCAGCGATCAATCCATCGCGGTGATCGGCCACCTTCTTGCGGTCGGCGTCGAGAGTCGGGAAATGCCCTTTGCAAGCATCATATCCCGCTTTGTCCATCCCGACTTCGGCAAGCCGCGCGCCAAAATCACCTTGCGCCTTTTTCACGCGCTGCTGCTGCGCGTCGCGCGCCCGCCTAGCTGCTTCAAGCTGCTCTTGCGCACGGGTGAGCGCGTCACTGGCGGCTCGGTCCCGTTGCGTCGCCACTTCCAGCGCCTCGGAGAGTTGCCTTTGCTCTCTCTGCAAAGCCTCCCTTCGCGCGACAACCGCCTGGAGCGTGCGCAGCCCTTCCGGTAAGGCCTCAACCACTGTATCGCGCTTGGCGCGCGCTTCGGCCAGAGTGGTCTCAGCCTGTCCTGCCGCAGCGCGCGCCTTAGCCTCGGCAGTCTCGGCTTCGGTCACTTTCCGCTTCAAATCCGCCAGCTGCTCCGCCATCGCGTCAAGGGCGATAGCCTCTCCAAGCGCGTCAACAGTGCCTTCCAGCCGTACGATTTCCGCTTCGAGTTCCACCAACGTGCGCTCAGGGCGTTCCTGTTCGTCCAGCGCGCGTTTCTTTTCGTCTAGCCGCGTTCGGCAATTGCCGAGTTCGCTTTCCGCCCGAACCCTGGCTTCGGAGGCGATTCTCGCCTGAACCTGAGCGCTCCGAAACGCTTCTGTCAAACCAGATTGTTCAGGCGCACCATGGGCAGGCGCCGGATGATCATGGGAACCACAGACAGGGCAGGGCGCCCCTTCGGTCAACTTTTCCGCGAGAATGATCGCTTGCGTGCGCGAAAGCCGTGCCTCGGCTTCTAGCAAGCCCGCGTCAGCGGTTCGCGCCGCGTCGGTTCTTGTCGCCAATTCGTTCGATGCCGCTTCGACTTTTCGTTGAGCATCTGCGACAGCTTCTTGCGCCTTAGCATACGCCGCTGCCTTGACCCTTTCTCGGTTGAACTCGGCCAGCTCACCGGTCAGCTGGCCTCGCTCCGTTTCGGTCTTTCGCGCTTGATCAAGCGCCAGATCGGTCGCATCGCGCTGAGACTTGAGCTTCTCTCGGGCATCAATGGCCTCGGTCAGAGCCTTCTTCGCTGAAGCTTCGTCCTTTACAGCGTCGTCAAACGCGCTTCTAAGATCCGCTGCCTGCCCGACCTGCTTCTCGATCGCCTCCAACCTTGTCAGGTCAGCCTGAACTTGTTGCCGTCGGTCCTCGCCAGACTGTGCCTCAGCAAGTTTCTTTTCCGCCAACTCCTTCGCGCCAGTGGCGATGTTGAGTTCCGCCTCGGCCTTCGTGACAGCCTCCACCGCTTTCAGGCTATCCTGCTCCGCATTGCGCCAAGCCGTCTCAAGATCACGGGCCTGCAAGGCATTCCGGACAGCCTCAACGCGCTTGGCTAGCTCTTCGACCTCGATCGTTTTCTTTTCTAGATCATCGACAGCCTGCTGTGCCGTGTCGGCAGAAGAAAATGCCTTTTCGATTTGCTCGCCTTCGGTCAGAGCTTTACGCGCAGCTTCGTTTGCCATCTCCGCACCACGCTGAACGCCCTGCTTTTGTTCGACTTGGGCTTCGGCTGCGACAATCCCAAGTTCAAGCGCTTCGGCGCTCTCGAACCCGCGCTCCTCGAGTCGAGCCAGGTAGAGCGCACGCTGGTCGCGCAACGCTCGTTCTGCCGCTGAGGCTTCTTCCTTCAGCCTTGCGGCGAGATCGCGATAGACCTTCACGTCGAAGAGATCCCGCAATATCTCGACCCGCGCATCCGTTTTTGCGGCCAGGAACGTCTCGAACTTGCCTTGCGGTAAGAGCACGATCTGTCGAAACTGATCCGCCCCGTAGCCAAGCAGCGCCTCGACCTGCTGCCCTACTAGCGAGACCTTCTTTTCCGCAATGACACGGCCGGACTGACTCGGACCAAGAGTGTCCACCGGAATCCCGGTGACGTCGAATAAAGAGGCTTCCGCCGCGTCCTCAGTGGTCCCTTCACCGCGTGCCTTCGGACGTTCCTGCGCCGGACGACGACGGATTAGGTAGGCCTTGGTGCCCAGCTCAAAGACAAATTCGACTTCGGTAGGTAGATCCGAAGCGGCGTGATCCGAGCGTAGTGAACGTGGTTCCTGATCGGTCTTGGTTGGTGCCCCGAAAAGCGCGAAAGACATCGCCGAGAACAACGTCGACTTCCCAGCCCCTGTCTGGCCGTAGATTCCGAACAGCCCTGTCTCCAGCGCGGAGCGAAAATCTACTACCTCGGTTGTCGCAAATGGCCCGAAGGCTTGAAGCGATAGGCGAATGGGTCTCATGTCTGCTCCTCCCCGGAGGCTCCTGCGTGGAGCTTTTCCGCGACGATCGCGACTTCGGTGGCGTATGGTTCCCGGCCGAGCACAACTTTCACGAAGTTGCCAATCATCTCGATTGGCGTGACCGCGGCCCGCCCACTGCCGAGCACCTTGGTCTCCGCAGCGCGCTCCTGCCGGGCATAGGCCAGATGGCAAGCATTGGGATAGGTCGCGCGTAACCGCTTCATCGGATCGATCAGAGGGTTTTCATCCGTCAGGATCGCCTGGATGAAGTCATCAGACGGCGTTCCTTCCAGAAGATCCGAGAATGCCCCGGTAAGCGAGCGAACCTGCCGGATCGGTCGGAACGGTACGGTGCGGATCTCGGCCCCTTCAGCCTGCAGATCGACGACAGTCATGGATTTTTCGTTTCCTGCCTCGTCGAACCCGAAAGCGAGCGGTGCGCCGGAGTAACGAATATGGCTCGCGCCGACTTCCTGCGGCTTGTGCAAATGTCCTAGTGCAACATAGTCCGCCCCGTCGAAGACATTGGAGGGAACAGTTTCGATACCCCCGACTCGCGTCAGGGCGCGCTCGGTCTCGCCAACCGCACCCCCCGCGACGAAAGCATGGGCCACGACGACCCAACGCGCCCCATCAGGCACCTGCCTCCTCGCCGCAGCGATCTGAGCGGCAACGACTTCCGCTGGCGCATCAATGCTTTCATCCCCGAACACCTCGCGTGCGGCGTATTCATAGGAAAAGGGCAGTGCGGAAAAGGCGATCTCGCCTTGCGGGTCACGCAGCACCAGCGGCGCCTCTACCGCGTCGGCAATCCCGCGCACCAGCACACAAGACGCGGTGGAAAAGACAGACATTGCCTCGATCCGGTCGCCAGAATCGTGGTTTCCAGAGATCATCACCACAGCGGCTTCGGTCTCCTCCGCCACGCGCTTGAGGAAACGATTGAACTGCCGGATCGACGAATTGGGCGGCGAGGCACGGTCAAAAACGTCTCCGGCGATGACAAGAACATCGACCCGATCGGCCACAAGCGTTTCAAGGATCTGACCCAGGATAACCTCGTGATCCTCCTCAAGGCTCAACCCCATGAACTGCCGCCCCAAGTGCAGATCCGCTGTATGAAGTATTCGCATCAGATCAATCCACATTCTATACGTATAGTAAATGTATGGACTTTGTGAGCCGAGTCAAGTACTGCTTCGTGCATGACCCTAGAAGACCTCAAACACGCGCAACGCGAGCGAATTTTGTTCCTCGACCAATGCCTGACCTGGAGGGGTCAGGCGAACCGTCGTGACTTGATGGAACGATTCAATATCTCTATGGCACAGGCTGCCGTTGACTTTCGAACCTATCTCTCGCTGACGAATACGCCGCCAGTCTACGATGCTGGGGATAAGGCCTACTTCTCGACCGGCGACCACTGCGCATTGACTGATGCTGGCCCGAAACAAGTTTTCGAATTGCTCGATGGCAAGGCTGCATCGCTTGGCGCGAGCATCCCGCTTCCCACTCGCGTGATGGATTCCACCATCGTCGCACAGCTCTACCGCGCGATGAAGGGCGAACGAGACATCCAGATCACCTACACCTCGATGACAAGCGGCCTCTCCGACCCTCAGTGGATCAGTCCAGTTCAGTTTCATTTTGACGGAGAGGCAATTTATCTCCGCGCCTGGAGCTATAATCACGAAGCGTACCGCGATTATCTCCCAATACGAATAACGAAACAAACCCAGCTGGAAACGCGGGAGCGGCCTGCTCCCCTGCCTTTTGACACGGACTGGAACAGCTTGGTGCGCTTGTGGATACGCCCGCGTTCAGATCTATCCGATGCACAAGCGCGAGCCGTCCGGCTGGAGTACGGCTTTGACGAAAAGACGCACTTACTCATCGAAACGCGCAAGGCGCTCGTGTTTTATGTCGTTAGACGATGGCGACTGAACCAGGAAAAGGCGCGTTTGGAATTGGAAACAATTGAAGAGGTGGATGCATGAATGGGCCCTTCGAAAGGTGAAGTTCTGACCAACTCCGGAATTAATCTTTAGGAACTGAATAAGATGCCCCATTCGCTTTTCGAAATTCGCACAGTGGCGTTGCTCGCTGGAAGCGAGTGATAGGAATGGGTCGAGCAAGGTCAATAGCACCGACCTTGGTCAAATATTTTTCAGGTTTCACTCTGGCATCCTGGGGGTTGGGCGGCGACAAAACAGTTCATAGACGAGCGAGGCGAGACGCCACATGGCGATAATTGATCCCGACACCAACCAGCGCGTCCCCTTGGATCGCGATCTTGCAGAGCGATATGCGAAAGAGGTGAACGCTTTTAACGCGACCGAGTGCCAGCACGAGCGCAGCGAACTTCGTCGTGGCTTCAACAAGGGCGGCGGACCAATCGTCAAAAAGCAGTGCCTCGACTGCGGCTTGCTTCTGGGCAACCCGGTGAAGCGCACGACCGAGACTGAGCTATTGCCCGAGATCGACGAAGCGCAAAACCCGGCCTACGAGGCGAAGCGGAAGGGCGAGTGGGACACAGTGCGCCGCCGCTACGTCGCCGTCCAAGAGAGCCGGTGGCGCGGCAGTGTGGAGGGCAAATCATACTTCCAAAGGTCTCATGCCGACTATCTGGCATCCCACGAGTGGGCTGATCGGCGATCGCTAGTGATGGATCGTACCAATGGCCTATGCGAGGGGTGCCGCAAAGCGCGAGCAGCCGAGGTACATCACCTCAGTTATCGCAATTGGGGTAACGAGTTCCTGTTCGAACTAGTGGCATTGTGTGGTGACTGTCACGACCGCATCCACCGCTTGAATGAAGACCGCGAGACGGGTTGCACCGGCTGCGTGCACGCTGGGGACGATGGCGAGTGGTGCCATCAGTTTGGCATGCCCTGTGGCGCCGCTTTAATTCCTGGTGGAGCCTGCGGCAGCAACCGACAGGGTTTTGTGGACGCAGAGCAATATGGGTGAGCGCACTACAGTTGTCGCCTACTGCACTTCGCACACCTGTCCTTTGGACGATGCACAACGTGACCACAGTCATCCTCCCAACAGATCCTCGATGAAATCCTCCTGCCGGTCGAGCGCCGCCTCCCATTCCTTCGGCACGGCCGCTTCCCGCTCGAGCGTCTCGGGCTGATGCTGACCGCGCCTGGCCTCCATCGCCATCACGCTCATAGCTCGCGCCTCGCGGCGCCGTGATCGATCCCGGACAGGCGCGCGTTCGGCTGGTTTCGCCTGCTCGTCCGCGCCGACCTCGTCACCACCGTCGCTACCCCAAGGCCCCACACCCTGCACGCTCGGCGGATAGGGGAAGGGCTTGCCCTCCTGTCGTGCCAGCATCTCCTTGAAGAATGGATCGTCGTAATACTTGATCCGGCTCGCCTTGATCGGGTGCTGGGGCGAGGCGAGGATGATGACCTCGTCAGGATCCATCAGGCGCGCTTCGGTTTCAGAAAGCAAAGGCCGCTCTTCCAGACGCGCCGAGGTCGAAGTCGCGCCAAGGAAGCCCTTGTTGCGGCCATACATCCGGGTGACCGCCTCGCGGGTGGTGCTGCCGACCGCGGCGGAGACCTCCTTCACGGTTCGCTGGTCGCGCGGGGTGATGTAGAGCTTGAGCCCTGCCCCGTTCTCGAGGCTCTCGCGGCCTTCGGGTCCGTAGATCCGGTCGAGCGAGGCCAGCGACTGCGCGATCATCGCGACGCGGCCGCCATAGCTCGCCAGTGAGTGGATCGCGCGTTCGAGATAGGGCATCGCCCCCATCTGCTGGAATTCGTCGATCATCATCATGACCGGCCAGGGCTCGTCCGGGCCCGGTTCATTCAGCCGGATAGAGGCGATGAGATCCGCGAACATCAAGCGCAAGAGCGGCGCCAGCGTCGCGATGTGATCTTCGGACACCGCGATGTAGAGCGACTGTGGGGTCTTCCTGAACGTCGAGAAATCGAAGTCGCTGTCTTGCGTGGCCGAGCGCACCGCCGGGTTGTCCCATTGCTTGAGACCGGCGGTCATCAGAGCCTGGATGTTCGAGGTCAGGAGCCGCGAGGAGGCAGAGGCGGCATTGGTCCAAAGCTCGCGCAGGATGTCTTCTTCGGCCTCATCGGCGTAGGTCTTGTACTGGGCATTCTTGTACTCGCCCCCGGCCACGATCTTGTTCACCTCGCCAAGGTTCGGCGTGCCACGCTGGATCGCCAGCAAGCAGGCCGCGACGAAAATCGACTTGCCGGCCTCAGAAAAGGTGTCGAGGGTCTTGTTGTCCTTGTCGAGGAAGAGGTCGGCCAGGATCGAGACCTCGGTGAAACGCTGCGCGAAGCTCGGGGCCTTGGCGATCCGCGCGAGCGGGTTGTAGCGATGCGTCGCATTGGCCCAATCAAACGGGCTGAAGCGATAGACCTCGTCGCCGTTGAGTGCCCGCAACCGCGCGGTCTTCTCGAAGTTCTCACCCTTCACGTCGAGCACCACGACCGAGCCCGCGAAGCTCAGGAGGTTCGGGATCACGAAGCCGACGCCCTTACCGGCCCGGGTCGGCGCCACCATCATCACGTGCGGGATCGTGGTCGAGGAGATGAACTCCGCCTTCGAGCTCGGCGCACCGAGCTTGCCGCAGACGAAGCCTTTGCCGGGGGTCTGCAGCATGTCGTTCTTCTTCAGTTCCGCCTTGGTCTGCCAGTGGGCGGAACCGTAATCGTCCCGTTCCTTCTTCCAGGTCCAGGCCAGCGCTAGGGCACCAAGCCCGATGGCCCCGAAACCGACGGTGCCAAAGCCCACCTTGAAGGCCTCGGGATGTGCCGCGCGCGTGCCCGCGCTCGCCTTCCAGAGCGCCAGCATGTCGAAACTCTGAAATCCGGTTTTCAGGGCAAGGGTCAGGTAGAAGGCGGCAACGATGCTGCCGATGACAGCGCCGCAGATCACACCGAAGAGAAGTGCGGCCCAGAGGGGAAGTGTCTTGGTCATGGTGGTCATCTCCCCTTTAGAATTCCATCTCGTCATCGAGACCGCGGTCGCGACCCAGCTCCTGCGCCTCTTGCTGACCGCGCAGCCGCGCCACCTCTGTCGCCTTGTCCTGCTGCAACCCGGCGGCGCGATCGGTGAAGACCTGATCACCCGTTTCCTCGAAGGTCATCTCCAGGAACTCCTGCGTGACGGTGATTTGATCGAGCTTGCTCGGCAGGGCCGCATCCAGCACCTCGTAGTTGCCGCGGCGAAGTTCGGCCAAGCCTTCTTCGCCCAGTTCCTTGAAGAGCTCGGATTGCAGGGTCCGCTCGACCACCTCTTCCTGCGCCTCGGTGAGCTTGCCATCGCGCAGCATGTCGGCGAGGTCCTGCAGGTAGGGATTGGGCGTCCGGTCGTCCGCATCAATAAGCGGCAGGATCTCCTCCTCCTCGTCCGCGAGGGTCCGACCGATCTCGACGCCCAGTTCCTTGGCGCGTTCCATCAGCGCGTCCATCACGCCGTCGACCTTTTCCAGTGCAGCGTCGAGTTGGTCGTCACTCGCGGTCTCCACGCTGAGACCGTCCTTCGCCAGCACCGCGTTCATGTCGCGCTCGACCCAGTCCTGCGCCATACCGTAGTTCCGCGTGCCACCCGCCGCGATCCGGGCCACCAGCTCCTCGCTGTCCATGCCTGCTTCCTCGGCGCGCTCGAGCACGTCACGCAACCCTTCATCATTGCCGGACTGCAGCGCGGCGATCAGCACCTCGCTGCCCGCCCCCGGCGGATAGGGTTCTTCGAGCTGCTTGCCAAAGCGCGCGCGCAGGTCCGGGTCCGGCACCATCTGCGAAAGGTCCGCGATGATCGGCGCGGCCTTGGCTTCAAAAGCGGCCCGTTCGGCCGGATCCAGTTCCTCGGCCTTGAGCCTGAGCGCCTCGATCGTGCGCTCGGAATAGTCGATCGCATCACCGACGGTCTTGATGTCCTTCATGTCTATCTCTCCTTCGGTGAAGTTCCACGGCGTGCCGGAGCCAAGCCCCTCCGCCATGCCGCGTACGGCGCGCGCCATGTGGCGCTGGTCCATCCGGTCCAGCAGGTCGGCGAGGTTCTTGTAGTCCTTGGCGAAGCCCACCACCTGCGCCTGCGCGATGGCGGATTCCTGGGCCGTCATGACAATTTCACGCGGCAGGCGGGCCTCTTCCTTGGCGCGGTAGATCTCCTCGATCCCGGCTGGCCTCTCGAAGATGCCGCGCTCGAGCCGGGTGGTGGCGTCGAGGATCACGCCATAGCGCTCCGCGATCTCGGCCTGCTTCTCCCGCATGAGCTGCGGCGACATCACGCCCTCGGCCCAACACGAAAACCAGGTGCCGTTTTCGACGCCGCGATTGTTCAGGATGATATGGACGTGCTTGTGCGCCCGGTCGTCATGCAGCGCGAGGACATAGTCCCACTGATCGCCATATTCGCCGCTCTCGAAGAAATGCTCCGTCCAGTCCATCGCGATGTCGCGCACCTGGTCGACGGTCACATCGGTCGGGAACGAGAGCAGCATGTGCGAGGTGAAACCGAGCTTGGTCGAGCCGCGCCAGGTCCCGGCCCAGTCCTCGATGATGTCCTCTTTCTGCTCCTCAGAAAGCACCGCCGCATCGGTCAGAGCGTTGGTCATCGTCGAGTAGGTGTAGATGGCCTTGTCGTTGATGTAGGAGATCTGCGCCCCGAGCGAGGCACGCGTCTTGCAGCCCCCTGCCCGGATCCGTTTGAACACCGCCGCGCGGCTCTGGCCCGACGCCGCCTTCAGCGCATTGCGCGCCGACAGGGATCCGACGCGCGCGAAACTCCGGCCCTGCCGACGGCCCGCCAGCCGCGCGTCGATCCGCGCCGCGGCCTGGCCCCGGATGCGCTCATCCTCCCAGAGCCGACCCATGACCGAGGCGTAGAGGGCGAGCGGATCAGCCATTTCGAGAGTTCCGGTTCGCGAGCGAACGATCATGCATCGGCGTTCGCGTTCGAGGCTTGCCGAGAGGCAGCGAACCCCGATCCGATGTCGAACCGGAACTGTCTAGCACCAGCCTCAGACCGCTCCCGATCACGCGCGGGTCATCCTCCAGAACCACGCCATCCGCCCCCTGCTCTTCTTCTTTTTCCGGCCACTCCTGAGCACGCAGCGCCTGCGCCGCATCCTTCATCTCGCCCATCTCTCGGCTCATCCGCCGCGCCAGATCAAGCAGTTCGATCAGCACTGCGCGATCCGCCTCCGAGACCTCCAACCGACCGCGATGCACCGCCTTGGCGAGCGCCAGTCCAGCGTCACTCACATCCTTCGCCTGACGCCATACGTCGCAGAATTCCGCGACCAGGTCGCGCGGCACATCGAGGAACCCGCACCGCCCGCGCAGCACCGCATTGAGCGCCTGCGAGCGGTTGGCATAGCCCCGATCGCGCCACTCCGCATCGAAGGCGTCCAGCTCGGATCGGCTGGCCCGGAACGCCACCGTTTCACTCGGATCGCGCACCGCAATGCCCTCGCCCGCCTCTTCTTTCGCGAGCCGATTCACATGGCGCGGAGAGATGCCAAACACCGCCGCCAAATCCTTCGCGCTCTCGCCCGCCGCATAGCGCCGCGCCACTTCGATGCGCTGTTCAAGCTTCAGGTTTTTCGCTGGCCTCGGCACTAGGACGTTCTCCCGCTTCCAGGGAAAAGATGCATGCGCAGACGCACGCGAGGCAGCGATTGCCCGCAATCGCGTTCGCGTGCGGCGGAGCATTCAGCTTTGCGGGAAACGCCCATCTTCAGACCCCTCGGACAAAATGTGCAAACATTGGCCATATCCTGCCAACGTCTTACTTCTCTCCTTCGCTTATACGTCAATACATCACATTGTGCAATATTACGTTTTGCATGTTGTGTCTTTTTGCTTGAAATAGGGCGCGTTCAAAGCCGCCGCGCAGCGTGACATGGAACGGTGCAGCCCGCATCGATGCAGGACAACCAGGTCGAAAAAGCTGCCAAAACTTGTGTTCAAGACGCACGCGACGACAGGCAAACCGAGCGCCCGAGCCGATCACGGATCGGGCGTCAGGAACACGAAAATGGCCCGCGCGAGATGGTGCGGATCACGCCCACTTAGGGCTTCATGAAGCTTGAACGAAACCGCGTCTGACCCCTGCGGATCCGAAGACCCGCAGGGGTGTCTGGGTCACTGACCCAGTCCCTGAGAGCGCAGGCCGTCGTAGCGGCCGCGGGCGATCAGCGCCTCGGTCTCGAGGCTGTCGAGCGTCTCGGGATGGGCGTCTTCATCGAAGGCGGCAAGGTAGGCCTCGAAGGCCATGTCGGCTTGCAGTTCGGCGAGGTCGATGGATTGTTCGAGTGTCATGGTGTGATCCGGCCCAACGATCGTCGCCCAAACGGATCGTGGAAAAGACCGGGGGAATGAGAGCGGGCTGCACCCGGCACGGGGCGGAATGAAATGGAGCACGCCGGTGGCAGGTTTGTTGTGAGCGATGCCCCGCAGCGCTCAAGGCGCAGCCGTCCAGAAACCTGCCCCGGCGTTGCCGACCGCTCGACCCCGGGCTAGCGATCTGAAAGGCCAACAGGTCGACGGAAAGGCGCGCGGTGGTGACCCCGGTGTGAGACGTTGCCCCGGGATGCATGACGATGATTTTGCGATATCGTTGCCTGCGGCAAAGGGCGAGGTCGCCGCCCCTGGGAGCCTCGCAAAGACACCCCTGGCGCGGGTTGCTCGACCGACGGAAGGGGTGCGCTTGGCTCGCTAAGTGGGCTCCCAGTTTTCCCTACTGACTTTCGGTTCAGCCTCCGCCGCGCGTGATCCACGCTGTCACTGAACTGAATGATCGGAGTCGCATCCGCGACCTATCCGGTCTGACGACCCGCCTCTGCGTCCGCTTCCGAAATATGCCGCGTTCTTCGGACATCGGCTTTTTGGCCCGCCCATCGGGCGCACCCAAGAACGAGAAATGGCCAGACCGCCGAAGCGGTCTGGCTCCTGGCTTAGGCGGCGTCTTTGGGACCCCAGGGGATGATGGCCTGCAGGGACAAGTCGTCCTGGTTCGCTGCCTTGCCGAGGTTGGCGTTGAAGCCGTGGTCGCGGATGGTCAGCGTGTAGTAGTCTGCGCCGGTCTCCTTGTTCTGCTTCTTCCAGATGCCGCCGCACTCGACCAGCTTGCCGCGCGGGGAGCGGCCGAGGACGCGATGCGTGGGGGCCATCGGGTTCGTGCTCGCGACGGGTTCGACCGTGATGTCGAGGTCAAAGGTCAGGGTCGAGATGGAGCCTGTGCCCTTGGCGGTTTCAATGTCGGCGCTGGTGAATTTGATGCAGTTCGTGGTCATTGCTCTTCTCCTTGTTTGCGTTGCAATGATGGTCACCTTGCAGCTGGCCAAGGCCCGGCCACACCGGAGGCGAAGCGCAGCGGAGAGGGGCAGGCACCGGTCTTTTTGCCTCGCGAGGAATGGCCCACCCCTGTTCTTTGGTGGGTCAGGGGAAAAAGATCGGCGACAACCTTTGTGGACGGGACGACAGCTGCGACCAACATGTCATGCAACTCAGACATCGGGAGAAGTGCGGGGGCCATGAACGAAAGTGGAGGAACCGCTGAGAGAGATGCCAGGGGCGGCGTCATTTCTGCCCTCTCGCCCCGAGCCGTACCCGGACGAGTTAGAGCTTTGCCGAGCCCTGCCCAACGTGTCGCGACGGCTAGCATCCGTGCCAACGCGATGTGTGTCATCTGACAGGCCATCCCCAAGAAGACCGTCGAGGCATCTGCATTTGGCGCGGTTCATCCGGGCGTCGAACGGAACAGACAAGCGGTTGCGATAGCTAGCTGTTTCCTGCATCGCGCTGACTCCCGGCCCTCTGCCAGCTACGACCAATGCAATCCGGTGGTCGTCGAACATCGTTTGTAGCCGGCAATGACAGCGCAGAACAGCGTATCGGGCAAAGCGAGGACTATCACGGGCTGGGACGCGCGGGACGAGGCCATTTAAGACACCCCCCGCCCCAGCGACCGTTACCGGAACGGCCGCGATGAAGCGTTGCCACGACCATGCGACGGCTGGTCGGGCTGGCTCCGGAGGAGAGTGCCCGGCCAGCAGCACGTCGCAGGGAGAGGCGACGTTTCAGCTCGGGGAGGGCGGCTGCGTGCAGCCGACCGAGTAGGGCGCGGTCCTGATCAAAAGGCAGGAGGGGCCAAGATCTTACCTTGATATTGACTGCGCCTAGAACAGATCTCAGAAAGGTGCATTGCGTAAGCCTCTTTTTGTGTCACCCTTCCTCGTGAAGTTGGCGCTGGCTAAATCCGCCACACTTTCCAGCAGCCGCATGTTCTGTTATTGTTCTCATTCGAAACCGTATTCCGATTCCCGAGTGTACCTCAGATGTGCAACCTCTACTCCCAGACAAAGAGCCAGGACGCGGTGCGTCACCTGTTCGACAACATGCTTGAGCAGGACGAGGATCTGGTTGACGCTACTGGGAACCTCCCTCCTTTGACCGACATCTGGCCTGACTATCCAGCACCGATCATCCGGCATGGTGAGGGCGCTGCCTGGGCGCTGACAATGGCCCGTTGGGGCATGCCGACCCCTGCGAAGTTCCTCGAAGGCAAACGTACCGACAAGGGTGTCACCAATATCCGCAACGTCGGCTCTCCCCACTGGCGGCGCTGGCTCGGTGTCGAACATCGCTGCCTCGTGCCCTTCACGAGCTTTTCGGAGATTGACGGGCGCCGGGGTGCGCCGCGCAATTCGTCGGTCTGGTTCGCTTTGGACGAGGATCGGCCGCTCGCCTTTTTCGCTGGGCTGCGGACGGAATGGACCTCGGTGCGCAAGCTGAAGGAAGGCGAGGTGACAGCGGAGATCTTCGGCTTCCTGACCTGCCCGCCCAACGCCGAAGTTGCGCCGATCCACCCCAAAGCCATGCCCGTCGTCCTCACGCAGCCCGAGGAATGGCGACGTTGGTTGACCGCACCGGCCGAGGACGCCCTGAAGCTGCAGCGGCCCCTGCCGGACGGGATGCTGAAGATCGTTGCCGAGGGGGTGCGCGAGGATGCGGTTTGAGTCCGCTCCGAGCGAGCTCTTTGCCCTGGTCCGGCACCGGGTCCATGAGGCGGAAGGTCCGGGACGGCGCAGCTTCGCTTTGTTGCAAGCCGCCCGACACACCGAGGCCCTGATCTGGATCATTCCCGGTCATGCCCCGCACCAGCCAATGCTCCGGGGTCTGCCCGAAGGCGTCGGGGAGCGGCTGCATCTCATTCGCCCTGCAAACGAGACCGATCTGCTCTGGTCCGCGGAGGAAGCGCTACGATCCGAAGGGGTCGGACTGGTAATCGCGGAGCCGGAAAAGCCCCTCTCCCTGATCGCCGGGCGACGCCTGCAACTGGCCGCGGAAGCTGGGCGAACCACCGGGCTCATGCTGATCCGTGAAGGCCAGGGCAGCAATGCTGCAGAGACGCGCTGGCATTGTACCCCGATTGCGGCGGAACGGCGGGACTCGACTCTGCATCAATGGGCTCTTATTAAGAACAAAAGGGAAACATTAAGAGCTTGGACTGTGCACTGGAATGGTAAGACGGCTGCTGTCGATCCGGTTTCCGCGGCTTGCAAGCGACACGAGCCAGCGGAGACGTCCCGTTGAGGGACCGTTCGCCCTGATCCATAGGTCAGGGAATGCCGATCATGTGCATTGTCTGAACCAAGCCGCCGAGACGCGGGGATTGCGCCTCGGCATGGCGGCGGCCGATGCGCGCGCCATCTGTCCCGAGCTGATCACGCGGCCCGCCGATCTGGCGCGAGAGGCGGCCGCACTGGCAGGCCTCAGACGCTGGGCGGGGCGTTATTCGCCGATGGTGGCGCGCGACGGCCCAGACGGGCTTATCGCCGATATCTCCGGTGTGCCGCATCTCTTCGGCGGCGAGACTGAAATGCGGGCCGACCTTCATGCGCGGCTGGAACGGGTCGGCCTGACCCTCTCGAGCGCCATCGCCGAAACCCGTGGCGCAGCCCAGGCGCTGGCCCGTCATGGCGGCGGCATCCTGCCCGAGGGCGGGGCGAAGGAGGGTATCGCGAGCCTACCCGTCTCAGCGCTGAGGATCGGGAGCGATGTGGCGGAAGGTCTCGCCCGGATGGGGCTGAACAGGATCGGCGATCTCACCGATCTGCCGCGTGCGCCCCTCGCGCGACGGTTCGGTCCGGCTCTGGTGCTGCGTCTCGACCAGGCGCTCGGCCTTCAACCGGAGCCGGTCTCTCCCGAGGCGGACGCGCCGTATTTCGGGGTGCGGCTGACCATGCCGGAACCTATCGGCCTCGAGGCCGATGTCATGTCGGGCCTCGCGCGCTTGCTAGGCCGACTCTGCAGCACACTTGCCCAACACCATCGCGGCGCACGGCGGCTGCGGCTTGAACTGCACCGGGTCGACCGGGAAACCGCGCAAGTCGAGATCGGGCTGGCCCGGCCGATGCGTGATCCCGAGCGGATTGCGGCGCTCTTTGCAAAAGGCGTGTCGCAGGTCGAAGCTGGGTTCGGGATCGAAGCGCTGCGCCTCGTTGCCCATGTGACCGAAGACCTGCCACCTGAGCAGATCGGCGGACCCCGAACGATAGACCGCGAGGACGCGCTGGCCGATCTCTTCTCGCGGCTCGGCAACCGGCTGGGCTTCGACAGGGTCCTGCGGCTCCTGCCTGCCGCCAGCAAAATCCCCGAGCGGAGCTTTTTAGTAGCACCGGCCGCCTACAGCGCAGCTGAATCTCCGCCGCCACATCGTGGACCAGATCGACCGATCATCATCTTTCCGCCTGAGCTGGTCACGACGAAAGGGCTTGGACAGCCCGGCCATCCCCCCGCCCGGTTCGCCTGGCGGCGCATGTCTTTCACCACGCTCCGTGCGGACGGACCGGAACGGATCGCGCCGGAATGGTGGTTCGACGATCCGGCCTGGCGCTCGGGCCTGCGCGACTACTGGCGGGTAGAGACCCAGGAGGGCCCACGGCTTTGGCTCTACCACACGCCACAGGCCCCGACCTGGCCCGCGCAGAGCTGGTTCGCGCAGGGAGAGTTCGCATGACCGGCTATGCGGAGCTCTGCGTGACGAGCAATTTCACCTTTCTGACCGGGGCCTCGCACCCCGAGGAACTGGTTACGCGTGCCGCCGAGTTGGGCCTGAGGGCCATCGCCATCACCGACCGCAACTCGGTCGCGGGCGTGGTGCGGGCCTTCTCGGCCCTGAAGGAACTGGCCCGCCTGCGCGAGGAGGCCCGCGCCGCGAGCGAGGGGGCCGAGGCCGGTCCGGTGATCCGATCCCGGCAGGTGACCGATCATTCCAGCCGCCAGACGATGCAGCACATGCCGGCAGGCGATGCCCCCCGAATTCGGCCGGACATGGTGTTGCCGAAGCTGATCCCGGGCGCCCGGATCGTGCTGACCGACAGCGAGGTCGACTGGCTCGCCCTGCCCACGGACATTGCGGCGTGGTCGCGGCTGACCCGGCTTCTGTCCCTCGGCAAGCGGCGAGCCACGAAAGGCGAATGTCATCTGACGCGCAAGGATTTGTCGGAGTGGGGTCAGGGCATGGTGCTAATCGCGCTACCACCCGACCCGATGGAGCACCCGGTCCGAGCGTGTGCCAGTGATCTGCGGCATATGCTGCGCACCTTCCCCGGCCAGTGCTTTCTTGGCGCGGCCCCGCGCTATGACGGCCGCGACCCAAGCCGCCTCGACCAGCTGGCGCGGATCGCCCAGGACACCGGCCTGCCGCTGGTGGCCCTTGGCGAGGTGATGATGCATCGCTCGTCTCGGCGTCCGCTAGCCGATGTCCTGACCTGCCTACGGATCGGCTGCACCGTCGACACGATCGGGGAGCGTCGGCTGACCAATGGCGAACACCGGCTCAAATCCCCGGACGAGATGGCGCGGATGTTCCATCGCTATCCGGCAGCGATCCGGCGCACGCTGGAGATCGCCGACCGCTGCGCCTTCCGGCTGGACGATCTGCGGTATCAATATCCCGACGAGGCGCGGGACGGCGAGCCCGCGCAGGCGCGGCTCGAACGGCTGTCGCGGGAGGGGCTGCATTGGCGCTATCCAGAGGGGCCGCCCGCCCGCATTGTGACGCGGGTCGACAAGGAACTGAAGCTCATCGGCGAGATGGCGTATGCGCCGTATTTTCTGACGGTCCATGACATTGTGGTGTTCGCGCGCGCGCAGGGCATTCTGTGCCAAGGCCGCGGGTCGGCCGCCAATTCGGTCGTCTGCTACCTGCTCGGCGTGACCGAAGTGCCCCCCGAGAGCATCACCCTGATCTTTGAACGCTTCATCTCAAAAGAGCGCGGCGAGCCGCCGGATATCGACGTGGATTTCGAGCACGAGCGGCGCGAAGAAGTGATCCAATGGATCTACGAGCAATACGGACGCCATCGCGCCGGGCTAACCGCGACCGTGATCCATTTCCGCTCACGTGCCGCGATCCGCGAGGTCGGCAAGGTCATGGGGCTGAGCCAAGACATAATCGCGCGGCTCTCGGGCCAGATCTGGGGCTGGTCGTCCAGCGCCCCGGGCGACGATCGAATGCGCGACGCCGGGATCGATCCGGCCGACGGGCGCGTGGCGCTGGCAGCAAAGCTGATCGGCGAGATCATTGGATTTCCCCGGCATCTGAGCCAGCATGTCGGCGGCTTCGTGATCACCCATGGCCGGCTCGACGAGCTCTGCCCAATCGAGAATGCCGCGATGGAGGATCGCACCATTATCGAGTGGGACAAGGACGATATCGACGCGCTCGGGCTCATGAAGGTCGATGTGCTGGCGCTCGGCATGCTGACCTGCATCCGTAAGGCCTTCGGGCTGCTGGAGGATCACCGTCACCTGAAGCTGAGCCTCGCCAATGTGCCATCCGAGGATCCTGTGGTTTACGATATGCTCTGCAAAGCCGATGCGGTCGGGGTCTTTCAGGTCGAAAGTCGGGCGCAGCTCAACTTCCTGCCGCGCATGCAGCCGCGAAAATTCTACGATCTGGTCTGCGAGGTCGCCATCATCCGCCCCGGCCCGATCCAGGGCGGCATGGTTCATCCCTTCATCAACCGCCGTCAGGGCAAGGAAAAGGTCGAAGACCTCGGCCCCGCCATGATGGAGGTGCTGGGGCGCACCTATGGCGTCCCCCTCTTCCAAGAACAGGCCATGCAGATCGCGGTGGTCGCGGCCGGCTTCTCGGCGGGCGAGGCGGACCGGCTGCGCCGCTCACTCGCAACCTTCAAGCGGATGGGCACCATTGGCGCATTCCGCGAGCGGTTCATCTCGGGCATGTTGGCCCGCGGCTATGAGGCGGGGTTTGCGCAGCGATGTTTCGCCCAGATCGAAGGCTTCGGCAGTTATGGCTTTCCGGAAAGCCATGCGGCGAGCTTTGCGCGGCTGGTCTATATCTCGGCTTGGCTGAAGCGCCACCATCCGGCGGTTTTCACCTGTGCCCTGCTGAACAGCCAGCCGATGGGCTTCTACGCCCCCGCGCAACTCGTCCGCGACGCGCGTGAGCATGGCGTCGAGATCCGGGCCGTCTCGGTCAATCATTCGGCCTGGGACTGCACCCTCGAGCCACGCGGCGACGGAACGCTGGCGTTGCGGCTCGGGTTTCGGCAGATCAAAGGCATGCGGGAGGAGGATGCAGTCTGGATCGAGGCCGCCCGCGGCAACGGCTACGTGGACGTCGAAAGCCTGTGGCGCCGGGCTGGTGTCAGGCCGGTCGCGCTGGAACGGTTGGCGGAAGGGGATGCCTTCGCCTCGCTCGGTCTCAATCGGCGCGATGCGCTCTGGGCCGCCCGGGCGTTGCGAGGGCCAAAGCCCCTGCCCCTTTTCGGGGCCGACGGTGAGGGCGAAGCGGAACCGCAGGTTACGCTGCCGGCGATGACGCTCGGGCAGGAGGTGATCGAGGACTACCTGGCACTGCGGCTTTCTCTGCGCGCCCATCCGATGGAGTTGCTGCGGCCGCGCTTGCCGGACAGTCTGCCGCATGAACGTCTGGATCGAACCACCGGGCGCATCACGGTGACGGGTCTCGTGATCACGCGGCAACGGCCTGGCACGGCCTCGGGCGTGATCTTCCTGACGCTGGAGGACGAAACTGGCGTGTCCAACGTTGTGGTCTGGAGCCGGGTATACGAGACCTTTCGCAAGGCGGTGATCGCCGGGCGGCTTCTGCGCGTCACTGGCCGGATCGAACGCGAGGGACAGGTCGTTCATGTGATCGCCGAGCGGATCGAGGACATCTCGCCGATGCTTTCGAGCCTTGGGCGACCGGCCACCGACGCAGGAGGTCGCCAGCCCGGTTCAGTAGGCCACGCCACGTTCGGCGGCCGCGGTTCAACGGCCCGGCATCCGCGTGAACAGGGAAAGAAGTTGTTTCCAAGCCGGGATTTTCACTAAGGCGTGCCCTCATATCGGTCGCAATAAGCGGGGCCAATATCGTGACCACTGGAAATGCAGACTCAATTGGCAGGACGGGTGCCGCAGCAGATGACCTCAAGGCAACGACAATCAAGTTTCCCCTTGAATGCTTCAGTCCAAAAAATCAAAGGTTGCTTCAACGACAAGGCCATCGAAACAGGCGGAACACATTTTGATTGAACTGAAAATCGAACTTATTGGCATCAAACCACCCATCTGGCGCCGGATCTTCGTGCCGAATGATATCAGCTTGGACATCCTGCATTCCGTTCTTCAGGGCGCTATGCCGTGGCAAGACTATCATTTGCATGAGTTCGAGATTGGCGAGGACAGGTTCGAGGCCCGCGACGAGAGTGACGATAGCTGGGATCCAAACGATGGCCGGAAGGACGAGAAGAGGTTTACTCTTGGAGAGCTGGTCAAGAAAGGCAGTCAGTTCACATATACTTACGATTTCGGCGATAGTTGGCGACATCTCGTCACTGTCGAGAAGGTTGGCAAATTAACCGGAAGACCAGATCAGGACTTTCCCGCCTGTGTTGCCGGAGAGCGCGCGTGTCCGCCAGAGGACAGTGGCGGGCCCTACTCTTACGAAGAATTTCTCGACGCGCTGACCGACAAACACCACCCGGAACATCGTGATACAAAGCAATGGGCTGGCGCGTTCGAACCGGAAGTGTTCAGCGTGCAGCAAGCCAATGCAGCCGTCGGTGCGATGTTTGTTTGGGCAAAAGAGCGCCGCGATCGAAAGTGAAACCTGGCTCTGGTTTGGCGCAGCTGCTTCGACATGGGCACAAAGCTTCAACTTTTCGATCCGAATGACAGAGTGTCTTCTCAGCCCTTCGAGGGCATCCCCGCCCTGCTTCGCTGGTGAGCTTCAGAGCCGACAACAGCCAACCCCTTCGAGAGTGTCACAATTTGTCCATCCTTTACGGACTATCTCACAGGTTTTCACAGAAACAAGTGGTGGTCTCTTTAAAAATATATCATTGTGTCGCTTATGAGCGGACAAGAACACGAAAAACTAAAGAACCTTCTTGAGGCTGTCCCCACGGGGTTCCTCGTGGACTCCGTCTGGCTTGAGCACCACGGGATAGGCCGGCGTTCGTCCTACGCCTATGTCCAACGCGGCTGGCTAGAACGCCTTGGCCGCGGCATCTTCCGCCGCCCCTCACCAAGCAGCGCCACCACGAACACACTCGACTGGAAGACCTGCCTGCTCTCGCTCCAGCACATCATGCACTACCCTGTCCATATCGGCGGGGTGACGGCATTGAGCCTGCAAGGCTATGCGCACTATCTCTCCCTCGGAGACAAGAGCACGGTCTGGCTCTACGGCTCAAAAATTCCCAACTGGCTCGAAAAACTGCCGCTCAACGCCGAACTCCGCCCACGCAGCGTATCGCTGTTCTCCGATCCGGAGTTGGGTGTCGCTGACACACTAAATAATCTCAACGAGACAGCATCGTCCCTGCCATGGGACTGGAAACTGGTGATGTCCTCGCCGGAACGCGCGATCTTTGAGGCGCTGGACGAGTTGCCGGATCAAGAGAGCTTTCACAACCTCGACATGGCGTTCGAAAGCCTGACGACGTTGCGCCCGAGAACCCTCGCGGCGCTGCTCAGCAGTTGCAAGAAGATCAAGGTCAAACGCCTGTTCTTCGTGTTCGCCGACCGCCACGACCATGCCTGGCGCAAGCGACTCGATCCGGAAGAGTTCGACCTCGGCAGCGGCGACCGCGCATTGGTTAAAGGCGGCAAGATACATCCGCGCTACAGGATCATGGTGCCCGAAGAGTTTGTAAGAAAGGAACGTGGTCATGGCGCGTGAAGACTATGCCGCCCAAGTGGCCCTGCTCGTGCGCATACTGCCGTATGTCGCAAAGGAAGAGATATTTGCGCTGAAGGGCGGGACGGCCATCAACCTCTTCTATCGCGACCTTCCGCGCCTCTCGGTCGATATCGATCTGACCTATCTGCCTGTCAAAGACCGCGCCGAAAGCCTCGCCGAAATCAACGACGCGATGGACCGGATTGCCGCCGCCATCGAAGACGGCATCACCGGTGCCAACGCGCAGCGTATTGCGGGCGGTGGCGGCGGCGCCACACGCGCGCTCGCACGCCTCGGTGCAGCCGAAATCAAGATCGAAACCTCCCCTGTCACCCGCGGCGTCGTGCATGATCCGGAACAACGCGAAGTCTCGGAAGCCGTCGAGGAAGAGTTCGGATACGCGATGATGAACATCGTCTCCTTCGAGGATTTGTTCGGCGGTAAGCTACATGCGGCCGTCGATCGCCAGCACCCGCGGGATCTCTATGACGTCAAGCTCCTCTACGAGAACGAAGGGTTTACCGACGAGTTGTTCCGCACCTTCCTGATCTATGTGGCGAGTTCACCGCGCCCGCCGCATGAATTGCTGAATCCCAACCTGATCAATATCGATCAACCCTATGCGCGAGAATTCGAGGGCATGACGAAGGAGGCGGTCGACCTTACGGAATTGATCGCAACGCGCGACCGCCTGATAGGCGACATACAATCCCGAATGGATGAAGACGCGAAGAGGTTTCTGAGAACCCTGCATGAAGGCGATCCCGACTTCGACGCGATCGATCGCCCTCAAGCGGCCGAGCTTCCGGCGGTCAGATGGAAGCTGATCAACGTGAACAAGCTGAAAGCAGAAAACCCCAAGAAGCATGCCGCCCAAGGCAAAGAGTTAGAGAAGCTCCTCGGCTGAAGATGGATCAGAGATGACTGATTTTGAGAACGATCCCGATCATGAAGAATGCTTGGTCACGGTTGTTGATGTGCTCGGCTTTCCAAGAGGTCTGCGGGCCGCCCCAGCTTCGAGACAGCCACTTCCAGCGCGTCAATCTTGTCTTCGCGCGACAGGGAAAAGTAAGTTTGGCTTTCTGTCATTGCGATGACGCGAGCGCGCTAAGTTCCTTGGCCAACCAGGTTGGCGCACAGGCGCGAAGGCTCAGAAGCTCGCGCTGCTCCTCTTCGTTCAGCGTCGCCTTGATACGCCTCAATGCCTGAGCAGCTTCGGATTTGCCGAAATAGGCGAGCGCCCGAAAGGCGTACCCGGCACGACTGATGGGTGCTCGAAGCTGCCAGCTCGGCACATGTTTAAGCTCGACGCTTTGCACTCCGAGTTTCAAATGACGGCTCGGCCCGGAGGTCCAATACACTTGACGGGAAGGATTCTGCGCCGAAATGCCGAGCAGGTTCGCTGCCGACGCTCCGCTTTGCGACACGCGCTCACCGGTTGATTTCGCAATGTGCTCAACCACGGCCTGAACCGAGGGCGCCCGGTTCCCGAAGCGGGTCTTCACAGGCGACGCGAACAATCCTCGCCTCACACGCATAAGCTCCCCTCGCCGCACCAGCCGCGACAGCGCCTGATCGACCGCCGCACGCTCTCCGAGGTGCAACAACTCCCGCGCCGACAGGGTCGCACCCTTCGGCAATGCTTCAGCATAGGCCTTGATCGCTTGGGATGTGGTTTGCATGATCGCCTCCAAGTGTCAGATATGTAGCTTAGTTTCTGACCGCTTCAAGCCTAAGCTTCCGCGGCTCACGCTGGGCCTGGAACAGATCGCACAATGAAGCCGCCGTCCCAAAAGTGTTCAGGCAAAGGAAGGATTCGTGACGATAGGAAATCATGACCAATTGGGTTCACGCGGTCAGGCTCACAAGAGCCAAGCAACGTAAACGGCCCTTAGCGGACTTTGACGAAGGAGGCTTTGGCTGCAGTGCGGCCCCTGAAAGTGGACGCTCAACGCTGGCCATCAAGATTGTTCTGGCACACGGATAACATCCTTGGAATAGTGCCGCTGAATAACGTTTGAGGTGACGAAGTGAGCCCGATAATCAACAGAACCCGCGTTTTTTCTAGTTCTTTATTGATTGATTTTGAGAGCGAAGGATTTCCCACAAGTATCGGTCCTGCCAATGGCTTTCAGGTTCTTTCAACAACCTGGCGTGAAATACTATGGGCCGCCTTAACCGTTGGGCGCCCGAGCATAAGCTTTATCTTTCAGCATAGATTGGCCTCTCTGTTCGAAGCACTCTACCGTATCTCTCAGATGCGCATGGCACTAACCCAAGAAACCTTTAGTCAACATCTTTATCGAACCAACGCCTTTCGCCAGCTCGATCCAACCGAGAAGGGTGCAGTGAGCTACGCACTGGGCATGGCCTTCTGTAAGCTCTTTGCGCACAAGTTGCTGAACACTCATTGGCTGCTTCACCTTGATGTATTCAAAGACCAACTAAACCCAGAATTGCGCACGGGGAAATCTCGACCTGACCTTGTCGGTCAGAATGATGCAGGGGACTGGCACGCCTTTGAGAGCAAAGGACGGTCAAGCTCCCCAAATGATGATGCAAAGCAAAAGGCCAAGCAGCAGGCGCAAAGGTTGGTTCGCGTTGACGGCCAAGATTGCCGCCTGCACATTGGTGCAATTTCTTTCTTCCGGAGCGAAACTTTAGAGTTTTATTGGCGTGACCCTGCGCCGATCAAAGAGGAGCCATTTGAGGTGAGGCTCCCGGAAGATGCTTGGAAACACTATTACCTTCCAGCGTTGTCGTTTAGCCAAAGCGAAGGATTGGACGAGCCCAACGGCACCGACGAAATCGGCATTTCTGTAGAGATTGCTCCACACATCTATGAGCTACTTGTGCAAGGGCAGTGGTCCAAAGCCAAAGAGCTAGCTGACAGGAGCCGCCAAGAGTTGATTGAGAAAGGGTACTTTCCTGATGGCATCAAGCTTGTGGTGGGAGAAAGCTGGGCCAAAGGCCGTGGCACCTTCAAGTAAGTCAAAAATTTGCGGCCTTAATTCGGCCCTTTCCAGATTTTCAGGCAGGGGGCGACGGATGGCCGGAGTCAGCCATTTAGCTACCAGCGCGCCGAAGGTGGCGCCACCGTATGCTCAAGGTGCGAAGGGCGACAGCCATTGCGTCCGGTCGCGCACTTTATCGAAGTCCAGAGTCTAGCCCTTGCCGCAGCAATGCTTGTACTTTTTGCCGCTTCCGCACGGACACTTCTCGTTCCGCCCAACTTTTCGCCGTGGCACTCCTCGCAAGACATCCTTAGTTTTCACCAAGGGCGGCGCTGAAGCCATCAATGCTTCCAGTTCATAGTTGAATACGTGCTTCTGCCGCGCATATGCGCCGAAACGTACCAGCTTGGTCGATGGATCAACATTGAGACCCAACCATTTGTCAGCCTTTTGATAATACTTGCGACGCACCATGTGCTTTCGCAGAGAAGGCTCGGCAATGTATTGGGGATCAGAGTTGCAGTGGATGGTCAGGCCTGACGAACGATTTTCCATAGGTAGCGTTACGTCACCCCGTCCTCGTGCCGACATCCGTGAGACCAACGCCTCAACATCGTTGATCCCATCCTCTCCCATCTCCAGTAGAGACAGCCCCAACTCAACACAGAGCGCGTTCGGATTTCGATCAACATCATCGATCACATGGCCGACAAAAGTATCTTTGAAACGCGTCAGCAGTCCTTCGGGAGTATCTTTGCCAGGTAGACCTTCCCGCCGCACGATCATGGCGGAATCAATATCGCTCGCCAGACTGTCATCTAGGTTCAAAAAATCATTTTCACTTTCGAGCCAAAGGTTCACTCTCAGGAAATACCCAAGTACCCCCAATTCGTTAGTCGTCATTATCCTATCGTAGTATAAGGAACGGCGCTCTAGGTAGGCTAAGACCCGAATGGGAGAGGGGACCAGTTCCGATATCACGTCCAAGGTGAATAGATCGACGCAAAGCGGTTCTTCAAAGCCTTCAGCAGTATTCGTTGCCAGGAATTGCCGAACCTGAATGCTCAGTGCCGGAAAGTGATCTGAAATAACCGTAATCGGGAAGACACGCTCTGGTCTCTGCAAGTCCACGACATTTCCGGCAGCGTCCTTTGCAATTACATCCGGATCTAGAAGCCCATCAAAACACACACGGCACTGATCATATGCCTCCTGAATTGCGAGCTGGAAATCTTTCTTGATTCTGACTAAGTTGCCGCTCCGGGAGGCGACCGTAAGCTTCTGTGACTTGCACTGACAGATGATCCCAACCTCACCAAACGATACGTAAACATCTATTTCGCCGACTTTGTTCATGCCTTTGTAAAGGTCCAGGTTCTGGAAGACATACTCCTCGCCGAAAATCCTTTTCAGGAAATCGAAGGTCATGGCCTCTGTGAAGTGGCCCTTATTTTGGGATGCCGCCGCTCTATATGCCGCGTCTTGGTACATCCAGTGAGCCGGACACTCATAAATCGCTTCCATAAGGCTGACGTACTGAAAGAGAAAGTACTGTCCTTCCAAGAGGACGATGGGCTTTGCCGAAGTAATATTGAAGTCCGTTACTGATCGAAAGTTCGCATTTTCATTTTTGACATCACATGAGAATGCAGCGAATAACCTCTTAACAGTTTTTATGGGCAAACCCGAAGCGCCACTCACTTCCTCCGGTACCAGCTCGAATGCCGGGAGCATCGTCCAAAGCGTAGGGTCAGTCTTCCTCAGATTTGCGAGGTGATCCATCGCTTTTTTTGATTGGATATCAACGATTACATCGGCGATTAACTTGGCGTCTTTCAACGTGAAGCCTACGTTGCCTGCCAGCCATTGCTCATCCTGCTGGTAGCGAACTTCCGCGAAGTCTTTGTACTGGAATGCATATGCGCTTTCGGTCGCATAAAACGCTGCTTCTCTGATTGCCTCTCCGGTAGAAAGGGGTGAACTATGCGCCTTCAAGTCAGAGAAAGCGTCTGCGACCATGCATTGATGAATTTCTTCAAGCAAGCGTTCTGCTTGCTCTAGATAATTCACCATCACCGCTTGATCTGGGAGTTCAGTCGAACCTGCGCCTCCGAGCAGGCCGCCGATCAACGACGCGATTTCAGTTCTTATTAGGCGCTCCGGCGTTTTCTTGTCAGCAAGCAACTTTCCGGTCATCTGATCTTTGAAGCCGATCCAATTATCCCGGAAACAGAACATCGCGATCGCATGAGCAAAGCCAGGAGCTCGGCAAACTTCCATCAACTCTTGAAAGCACTGTTCTTCGGATCGCACTAGCGCTATTTCCCTATCTACAATTCATGCAAAATTTGCTTACAGTGGATTGTAAGCACGTCGTTCGGGGCGGTGAAATTGCAGCCACAATCCACCGTGTTGCTTCGTCACGCAACCGCAAGCTTACTGTCCGGCATGATCAGTTTAACCCAGCGACCCGTAGCTGACCTCCGCGACCGGCGCAGCGAATGACCGCTTTCCGCCGATTCTGTGGAAAAACAACGTGTTGCTGGCGCAGAAAGTAGGGCTTTGAACACGGCGTAAGCACCTTTCCTATCAGGCTTTGCGCGTTTGCTGCGGTGCAGGAAAGATCTTGGCTAGTTTGCGAAGGTTTTGGGCGGTTGCTGCGAGGAGGAATTCATCGTTTGCGCCACATGGTCCACGTAATCGAAGCCGTCCAAGGCCAAGGATGCGTTTGAGGTGGGCGAAGAGCATCTCGACCTTTTTTCGTCGTTTCTGCGCCGTGACATTGAACTCTGATGCAGTGCATTGGCGGGCGAAGTCTCTGACGATCTCGTATTTCTCGCGATGGACTGCGCGGGCCTCTGCGTTGGGACAACACTTTTCCTTCAACGCGCACCCGCTGCAATCGGACTTCAGCGCCCGATACTTGCGGGCTTTCCAGTTTGGCGCGTTTCGCGCGGGGTCAGAATAGGTGCGCCAGGTGTGTTTCATCTCTTTGCCGCCCGGACAGATATAGCGGTCGTTCTCCTCATCCCATGTGAAGTCCGATCGTGAGAAGGTTCCATCCCTCCGTTCGCCCTTATCAAAAACGGGGATGAAGGGAAGGATTTGGCGCTTTAACGCAAGCCAGACAAGATTGTCTTCTGATCCATACGCGGTGTCCGCAGCAATCCAATCGGGCTTCACATCAAAACGTTCTTCGGTGCGGTCGATCATCTTGCGCATGGCACCGACCTCGGCCGTTTTGTTGGACCGGCTGGCATCTACGTCCATGATGATGCTGTGATCGGTGTCGATCAGATAATTGGTAGAATAGGCAAAAAATGCTGGGCCTTTGCGTGCGGCAGTCCATTGGCTCGCCGGATCGGCATGGGCAGTGAACTTGGGTTTGACGGTGGTCGCCGCCCCAAAAGCCTCGTCGTCCAAGGTATCCAAATACTCGCGCACCGCACGTGGCGCATCGTCTGGGGAGATCTCGCGCGCGGCCCAATCATCAGGATTGCTGGAGTTCTGCTTCTGAACATCCGCGCTGATTAAGCTGGCATCCACAGCAAAGCCCTGACCGCCCACCAACCCTTCTCGCATGCAGCGCGCAACGGTCATCTCGAATACATGGCGCAGCAGATCACTCTCGCGGAACCGACCGTGACGGTTTTTGGAGAAGCTAGAATGATCAGGGATACGGTCGGTCAGATCTAGGCGACAGAACCAGCGATACGCAAGGTTCAAATGGACTTCCTCGCAAAGCCGACGCTCAGAGCGGATGCCAAAACAATAGCCAACCAGCAACATCCGGATCAGCAACTCGGGATCGATAGAGGGGCGACCGGTGTGACTATAGAAGTCTGAAAGATGCGCACGGATACTGCTCAGATCAACGAACCGATCAATCGACCGCAAAAGGTGATCTTTCGGGACATGATCTTCCAGTGAGAACTCATAGAACAGCGCCGCCTGCGCCTCCTGCTTTGGTCCCATCATCGCCAAATCCCCCAATCAATAAAGGAATTAAATCAGCGATCGACCCTTCGATCAAGCAAGAGTTTTTCAACACAATCCGCCCACAACGACGAGGAGGGAATGCCTTGTCGCTAGAATTGCACGAGGCTTCGTTCAGAAATAATGAAACGATTTTCACATTGCAATCATGCGGCTTTTTGGAGAACGCAGAAGAATCGTTGCACGGCAAATGAAACCATAAGCAGAGCGGCGGACTTCACTCTCAGCATCGGCAATGCGTCACCCGAAATCGACCTGTGGTGCTTGGTCGACAACCCCCGCATCCTCCAACTGTTCCCGATCGGGAAGATCGCGCAGGTTTTCCAAACCGAAGGCAACAAGGAACTGCTCCGTGGTGACGAAGGTATAGGGCGCCCCCCGACGCGGCGACCTTGGCCCTGTCCCGATCAGGTCGCGCGCATGCAGCCGACCGATCAGGTCACGACTGATTTCCTTGCCAAAGATATCCTTCAACCCGTCGCGGGTTATCGGCTGATGATAGGCGATGGCCGCCAGCACCGCGACGTCGAATTCACTCAAGTCCAGTAATTGATTGCCGACATCTGCCGCCGCGCGGATCGCGGGCGCGTAGGCCGCCCGCGTCCGGAACATCCAGCCGCCAGCGACCTGGGCGATCTCGAAGGCTCGCCCTTCCAGTTCGGCGGAGAGATCCTCGACCAGCAAGTCGACTGAGGCCCCCTGCCCCACCACGCGAGCCAGGTCCTCGCGCGACACAGGGGAGGCAGAGGCAAAGAGGACTCCTTCGATCCGGCGCATCCATTCCTGCCAGCGCAACTCTGGCGGCAGGTCGGGCAGCTCGCGATCCAGTTCAGGGTCAGAGCGATCCTTCGCCATGCTCACACCCCATAGAGCCGGAAGGTATCGCGCCCGGTCAGTTCGCGTACGGCGCCGAGGTCGACCAGCCGGTCGCAGAGCCGCCGCGCGGCGCGATCCGGCAAAGGCAAGGCTGAAGGCGCCACGGCATCGCGGCTCAGGAACATCGCGACCGCGTCGCCCGCACCCTTGGCGCGAAGCTTCGGCGCAACCGCTTTCAAATGCGCCGCCCGCCGCGCGAGATCTGCGGCGAGGCGCACGGCTTCGCCCACTGACAAGACCAGTGCGCGATGACAGACGAACCGCAAGTCGTCACCGCGCTTGCGCAGATCGGCGCGTTTCAGGCCTGCGGCCAGAAGCGGTACGAGATGCGTCCAACCGAGCGCTTGGGCGAGCGCCGCATCCGCCAGGATCAGCGCCGCAGCCTCTGCGCGACGTTCGTCCGTCAGCACCGCTTCCAGCACCATCGCGGCACGGGTCACCGGAGCCCGCCATCCGCCTCTGGGCCCCGCATCCAACCACGCCGCAAGCCGCGCCGGCGCGACACTGGGCAAGGCGCGACCCAAAGCCTTGACCGACACCGGCCGTTCCACCGCGTGCCGCCAGGCGAGCAGAACCTCGCCCGCCGGACCCGGCAAATCGCCCGGGCGCATCAGGTGCACCGCATCTCGCAACTCCCCTGTCCACTCCGAACGCCCGGAAAACGCAACACAAGCCTCCGCCGCGCGCAGTGCCAGCCGGTCCCGCAACAAGGCTTGGGGGACAGCTTCACTTGCAATCACTACATGCAGGTGGCTCAGCGCCGCACCTGACAAAAACGCAACATCTTCAAGGGTTTCAGCACGCGCGGAGGTGACCCAGGCAGGGATCCGGGGTAGTGTGTCTAGGTCGATGGAGTGATCCGGTCGGGCAAATGTCATGCCTGCAGCCTATATCATCACGGCGCTTTAAGCCAGCCAATAGCACAATAACCGCCCCGCCTTGCACGATCTTTTTATGTCCAATAAGTTTGCATTATCAGACATAGATGGAAATGGCCGGAAACGCATGCCGCAACGCCCAAAAAACACCCCGGATGTCGGATGGCCGGAATTCATGAGATTCAAGCACTTCCCTGAAAAGCGAGTCGGGGTTCATGAGATTCTGTACCGGTATTTATGAGACTGGATGGTGCGGTATTTGTGAGACTGGCGCTGTCTCGCGGCTTTTTCGGCAGACTGGCGTGCGCTCTCGTCGCGCTCAGCGCGCCAGAACCGGGCCGAGATGCGTCGCCTCAACGAGAGTGGCCATGATCGGAGCGCTTCCCGGACCCGTCCCTGCCCTTCCGCGTCGCTCATGAGCTTGATTGAGATCGCCCATTTGACCGGATCCTCGATGATCCGGTCGATGCCAACCGTCAGCGCGAAGGCCTGTAACAGCGAGCCCTGCGCCAGGGCGTGGAGACCGGGGCGCACCGGCTTGGTAAGGACTGGCGCCACCTGATCGTATTCGGGAACGACGACCGTCAGCGCCTGCCGGAGGATCGGCGTGGTGAGGAAATCATGGTAGTCCCGCCGGGTCTGGAGCGACATCCGCGGTTGCTCGTCGACATTCGGCGGCGAGGCCCGGCGATGCCGCGCCGTCAGAACCTGAAGCACTTCGGGCGCTTCCAGGTCTCCCTGCCCCGCGCTGCGCGCCCAGGCATCCAGATACGCGGCACCGGCCTCGGCATGCCCTTCAAGTTTCTTAAAGCAATCCGCACCGAACCGGTCGGACAGGGTCTCGCCGGTCGCGTCCCGAAACTCCACAGCATGCACCGGGCAACTGAATCGCCACGGCAGCGCGGCGGATTTGCGATGCAGCTCTTCGGGACAGAGCGGACACGTATGCCGGTTCTTCCGCGCGATCATCATGCGCGCCGCAGACCCCAACTCCCGGAAGGTCATGGCCTGCACGGTCTCAGGCGAAAGGCCGGTCCAAGCCGCGATCAGAGCCCCCTGCCCTTCCGAAAGACGCCATTCCAGGTCGAACACGTCGTGCCCCTTCAGGCCAAGCGCTGCAACGAATTCCGAAACCGTCATGGCGTAGAACGGGGCCATGCGCGCGGCCCAGGAAGACAGTCGTTCGTCGACCTCGGGGGCGTAAACAACCGGCAGGCGCCCGCACCCCGTCACACCGGCTCTCCCAGGACCGCCTGCAACCGGTCGCCACCCAGAATATCGCGCGAGAGGATGCGTTCCTCGCCGCTTTCGATGGCGGCGATCGCCAGCTGCGACAGGATCGAAAAGATGCCCGAGGTGATGCCGCCAGTCACCTTGATGATCCGCGCGAGCGCGTGTCCGTCGATCTGGCTTTGGCGCCGAAGCGGCAGCGTGCGCGTGAGCGTGCTCATCAGCCCGTTCAGATCCTCGCCCTCCCGCCAGGGCGGCAATGCGAAGGCCTCGAAGCGACGCACCAGCTGATCATCGGTGCGCAGCGCGTTGCGGGCCTGTGCGGTGCCGACGCAAACCAGCGGGATGCGCAGCTCGTTGCCCAGAAAGCGCAGCATGTTCAGGAATCGCGCCTGTTCGCGGATCGTGCCCGCCTGCAGGCTGTGGATCTCGTCAATCACCAGCATCCCCGGGCGCAATTCGGCGAGCAGTCGCAAGGCCAGACTCTCAAGTACAGATAGTGTCGCCCGCGGCGGCTCGGGGGCTCCAATCGCCGCCAGGATCCGGCGGTAGAAGCGCGACTCGTCGGGCCCCGAGACCATCTGCACCGCAACGACCGGCATATGCAGCCGTCCACTGGCTTCGTCGAAGCTCGACGCGTGATCGCGGGTGAACTTCTCGATGATCATCGTCTTGCCCATGCCGCTGTCACCGACAATGAGCAGGTTCGGCATGCGGGCGCGCTCGGGAAACGACATCAGCGTTTCCAGCTTCTCCAAGGCCGCCTCGGCCCTGGGATAGGAGACCCAGCGGTCGGCGCGAATCCGGTGAATGCGCTCGTCGGCGCTGAGCGCGGCGATCTTGCCGGCTCCCGGGTAGAGATGCGGGAACTCAGTCATCGTCGTACCATTCCTCGACCTTGAAGCCGGGATGGCTGAGGAACGGGCTCCCCTCCCCTTCCAGCGCGGGCAAGGCATCTCGCGCGGCGTCATCCGGTGTCACGTCGATCATGCGCCGGGGTGCCAGATGCGCCCGCCGCGCCTGATGACGCCGCGTGGCCTTGGTCTGCCGTACCGCGGTGTCGACGAGGTCGCGCTGCGCCTCGATCGTCCTGAAAATCAACTCCTCGTCCACAGAATGACGTCCAGCCTCGCGCAGGGCCCGCCGCGCCGCGCGGTGCTCCCAGAGCGTGATCGCAGGCCGTGTCAGATCAGCAGGTCGGGCTTCGATGATCCCACTCTCTGTCAGCACGAAGATGCGCGAGAGATCGCGCGGATCGTATTTGAGCGTGAACTTGCGGCTTTCCCGGCCCATCAGCCAACGCAACTCGTCCGCCCAGTAGCGGATGTGGAAGAGATGCAGGCCGTCGCGCTGCAAAACCCGCTGCTCAGACGGCAGAAAATCGACCAAGAACTGGCGCAGATCGGCGGGTATACGGAGTCTGACTTCGTCCACCCGTGTTGCCCAGGCCGCCGAGGGCGTGATTTCCAACGCGCTATGCACCCGCGCGTGGTAGGAGCCGGTGATTTCCAGCGCCAGCCAGGTTTCCAGCTCGCGCAAGGTCATCACCGCCTCGGCTTCGGCATCGAGATCGCCGCGCTCGAAGATGTTCGAGAAATGCGAGCCCGGCAGCAGGTGAATCGCGCCCATCATCGTGCCGATCAGCCGCTCGATATGCCCGCCATAGCGCGGCGTGCCGGGCGGACGGTACTGCAGGTCGATCTGGTATTCGGAACAGGCAAGCTGAAAAGCCCGGGCATGGAACTCCGCGCCATTGTCCACATAAATCGCGGTCGGGATGCCCCGCGCCAGCCACTCCGTGCTGATCCCGCACGCCGTCAGCCAGTGCATTTTCTCCATCACCGCATGGGTCAGGCAGAGGGCGACGGAGAGCAGCGAGGGCGGTTCCAGGGACAAGTGGAAGCCCAGAACCATGCGGGTATTCACGTCGATCGCGACCGTCAGCGTTGGCCGACCGAGCGGGCGTCGTGTCACCGGATCTACCACTGTCACGTCAGCCTTGGTGTGGTCGATCTGGACGATATCCAGCGGATCGTTGGCGACCAGCCCCCCAGGCGTGGCCAGATAGCGCCGGTCGGCCTTGTCCTTGCCCTCTCGCCGGGCCATCAGCTTAGCCTGGTCATGTTGCTCCAGCCAGCGCCCCAGACGACGGATCGAGGGCGGTGCCAGCCCTTGAGCCCGACAATCGGCGGCGACCTCCCGCCAGAACCGCGTTCTGGTAGGTTTGCGGCGGGTGGCATAAAGCCCCTTGAAGTGGCGGGACACGATTTCTTCCACCGCCGGGTCCAGCGGCTGCATGCCAGGTTTGGGGCCCCGGGTGTCCGGCAGAAGTGCACTGGTCCGCCCGTCCTCGCGGAACTGCTTCACCAGACGAAAAAGCGTGGATCGGCTGACATTTAGCTGACGTATGGCCCAGTCGACATTGCCCTGAGTCAGCTGGGCCGGCAGCTCCGCGAGCACCCGGGCGCGAAACTCCGCCTCTTCCCAATCCTTGTCAGCTGGAAAATTATCGGACATAACTTACTCAGTGCATGGATGCCGGATAGTCTCACCAATGGTGATTCAAATCGGCGTCCAGTCTCACATACCTTGAATCGGTTTCAGAAATGCGACACAGGCAAGCTATTGAAAACACATGGAACGCAGTCTCAAGAATTCCGGCAGACCGACATTTTCGGGGAATGAATGGACTCAGACAACAAGAATTCGATGTCATCGCACTCTAGTAAGTCTGATGATGCTCAAGGCGACGAGAGAGGTCAAGACAGAAGCGATGGGATCGCCCTGCCCGCGTATGTGGCTGGCTCCGGCTCGCTCGATCACCTGGTGGACACCGCCCGCGACTATGCGCGTGCCGCCGCCTCCGACAACACGCTGAAGGCCTACGCGAAGGATTGGGCGCATTTTGCACGCTGGTGCCGGATGAAGGGCACCGAGCCTCTGCCGCCTTCGTCAGATATGATCGGGCTTTATCTGGCGGATCTGGCCTCCGGGTCGGGCCCCTCCCCTGCGCTATCCGTCAGCACCATCGACCGGCGCCTCTCGGGCCTCGCCTGGAACTACGCACAGCGCGGCTTTTCCCTCGATCGCAAGAACCGCCATATCGCCACGGTGTTGGCCGGGATCAAGCGCAAGCATGCGCGCCCGCCTGTGCAAAAAGAAGCGATCCTGGCCGAAGACATTCTCGTGATGGTAGCCACCCTGCCCTACGATCTGCGCGGGCTGCGGGATCGGACGATCCTGCTCTTGGGTTATGCTGGCGGCCTGCGCCGCTCGGAAATCGTCAGTCTTGATGTGCACAAGGACGACACGCCGGACTCTGGCGGCTGGATTGAGGTACTGGACAAAGGTGCCCTGCTCACGCTCAACGCCAAGACCGGTTGGCGCGAGGTCGAGGTCGGTCGCGGCTCCAAGGATCAAACCTGCCCGGTGCACGCGCTCGAGCAATGGCTGCACTTCGCGAAAATCAACTTCGGCCCAGTATTCGTCGGCACCTCGCGCGATGGCAAAAGGGCATCCGAAACGAGACTGAACGATAAACATGTCGCGCGCCTGATCAAGCGCACGGTCCTGGACGCCGGCATCCGATCTGACCTGCCCGAGAAAGAGCGCCTGGCGCTGTTTTCCGGCCATTCTTTGCGCGCCGGTCTCGCCAGCTCTGCCGAAGTCGACGAGCGCTACGTCCAGAAACAGCTCGGGCATGCCTCGGCCGAAATGACCCGCCGCTATCAGCGTCGCCGCGACCGGTTCCGGGTGAACCTGACGAAGGCAGCCGGGTTGTGACGTGGATCAGGAGTCCTCGGACTTCAAAGCCGAAAGTGAGGCAACATGGCGAGGGAGATCGCTGCGGGAATGGATTATATCCACGATGATGACCTCGTCCGATCGATCCAGAAAGACCAGGAAATGCTCTCCTGCCCTTATGAACCGCAGATCTTCGACATCATCAACGAGAACTGCGCAACTCCGACTATGGGCTTGGCCATTCAGGATACTTTCACAGCGGTTGAGCAATTCGGCCTCGTAAAGCTCTGCTTGGCGCAGCCCGAAAGTTTCGACCGTCCATCTGGCGATTTCAGTGAGGCTGGCTTCCGCACGACGGGTCAGCCGGAAGGATCGGCTCATGAACGCGCGTGCGCAGCCGCAAAGGCCCTACGGATCGCATCTTTGCCACTGCCCTCAGCAAGATCACCCGCCTTGGCCTGCGCCAGACCTTCGAGAAGCCCTTGGCGGATGCTCGTGATCTGCGCCTCTTCCTGCTCGAGCAGCCTCAGGCCAGCGCGCATTGCTTCACTCACATTCTGGTAGCGCCCGGACGCCACTAGTGCTTGAACCAGATGGTCTTGGGTTTCAGTCAGGACAACGTTGCGTGTCACCATGGGTCAGGTCTCCTTTATTGGCAATATATGCCAACGCCACTTATTGATCAATACGTCATGCCGCCTGCCCACTGAGCCTACCATAAAAGCTGCGCTCGAGATGCAGCTCCCCTGCCCCGTCTTTCTCGAGCATACCCCGCAGATATCCGCCGGGTGAGGCAACCTCGCCTGCGCTGTGTTTCTCGAAAACGAGCGCAAACGCGGCCGTGGCCACCTGGGTGCCCATTTGATCCTGCGCCACGTTCCAGGCATGCTCAGAGATACCGATCATTGGCCTAAGCTGGCCGGCAACCCGGTGCAGATCGCCCCAATCCTTAAGGAAACCACCCATATTGCGGGCCCAGGACGCGAATTCCGGACAGGCTTGCATGATTGTCGGCAGATCGAGCGCCATCCGCTTCTTGCGCACCTCGGCAACCCAGTCTTCCAGATCCCTATCAACCTGCTCTTCGGGTAGAGGATTGTGCACCACACCCGCCGTTTCCTCTTTTTCAGAGGAATTACTAGTTACAGGATTAAGTTGATTTGTAGTTAGTATGTGAGGTTCGAAAATGGCCTCCTTGGGGTTCATTTCTTGAGTCTTCTCCATGACTTGGGCATCAATATTACCAGTGTTTTCCACAAGCTTCGCCGTGCCAGTCGCTTTGAGATAGGCCGCCTCCACCCGTTCCTGGAGTTCCTTGAACCAGGTGAGCAAACGTACAAGCTGCTCGGAGGCTTCCTGACGGCGCGGAAGACGGTCCAAGAGCTCCTCAAAGAGCCCCGTGAATTGGCTCCAGGGCCCGCGCAGCGCGTTGCTGATAGCCGCCTCGATCCGGGCTCGGATCATCCGGCGCGCCACAGTGATCTGACGCTTCAGGCGCTGGCAGAGCTCGCGCTCGGCCTGCAACTCGGCATGAAGTCCCTCGAACTCATCGACACGCGCCGAAAGCGGCGACAGATCGAAGCCGTAGGCCTCAACGATACGCCCATCTGCGTTCCTGCGGCCCCAGCGCTTGCCATTGGGGCTATCCTGGAAGGAAATCACGCCGATCTCAGCAAGCCGCCGTGCATGGCGCTTGAGCGCGGAGAGCGAGAACCCGGTCTGCTCCGTCAGATAGGCGTTCGACGCCCAGACGATCGGACGCTGCCCTTCCTCCCAGTCTTGAGCCTGGGTAAAGGCCCCGAGCGTGTCGAGGAGCATCATGTCTCCTGCCTTGAGGCCAATGTAGGCCCCCACCCGCTTCACGGCGACGAAGGCCCGCGTTTTGGGTACTGCCACCCGTTCACCGGCTAGGGCAAGCTGCTCAGCCGTAGCCAGCCCGGCCGTTGCTTTTCGCCACCCTGACGGATGGCTTATGTTAGACATAACTCTCTTGTTCTGAGACATGACTGTCTCAGCCGCTCCCTGTGGAGCATCACTAATTTTTTCCATCTTTATGCCAGCAACAAAGAAATCCCGTTCGCTCAGAAGCGTTTTCTCTTGTGTGGTGATTCGTTGGCTGCTAGATTCCAGGTGTCTAATCTAAGAATTGCGCTCTGCGCAGCAGCCCTCGAAGCTCCGGTTTCGGGGGTTTTCTTTGTTTGCCGTTCCTCCTTTCTGCTCGTCCTCAGTTGTCATCCACCAAATTTACATCTGTAAATTCGGCATAGGATTTTTTGATTATCTCTGCGAGATTGCTCTCAAGCCAGGTTGCAAACTCAGCGTTCGCGCCAGACTTCTTGACTGACAATGACAATGTTCCGCGGCCAGCTTTGATAGTCACGCCTTCCAACGGCGTTATCTCTCTAACCCCGCTCGACGTCTTCGCACCGCGCTTAGTCGCTTCCCTAATGAGAAATTCGAGGCGATCATCCGAACCCGATGAGGCGCTGATTCTGGCCAAGATATCGAGCGCTACGCGTTCAGTTAGCTTCTTTGAGAGAAATAATTCAGCCAGCTCCGTCCATTTTGGACGCCCGGACTTTGGTGCCGCGCCAATCAGGTCGCCGATCTTGACCGGGACGTTCTGTGTTACCTTTGTAAGGTGCGAATGACCCGACGGAGAGAGATTGAGAACCTGCCGAACAGTTGCCGCGTCGTGGCCCGCTGTCTGGATGGCCACGGCGAACCGCGCCTTCTCGTAAAAAGAGAGGTTCCGGCGCGCGGCATTTTCCAGCCCTTTCGCCAGCAAAGCCGTAGCATCGTCGATATCTTGGACGTTCGCGCGAACCTTGATTCCGATTTCGCGGCAGGCCTTTAAGCGCCGCCGCCCGTAAATAGCCTCGAAATGCCCTTCAATCGCCTTTGAACGCCGAACGAGAATGGGCACTTGCTGACCACCTTCTCGGATGCTGTTCTTTAGTCCTTCGAAGCTCTCGTCATCGTCTTCGACGTTTACAGCTGTAAACTCTTCAAGGCGATCTACTGGCCCCCAATCGTCGATTATATTGGGATCAATTTCTCGGATAGATGCCAGAGAACCTTGAAGGGCACCCAAAGCCGGAGCACTGGTCTTCGACGACCTCTCTGACGGCGCGCCGCCAGAACGAGCGATCGTATTTGCAATTCCGGACATATCGCGAAGTGATTTCCTAGCCATTACTTACGCCCCCACGATTGTTGGATCATCGTTTCGACCTCATGTCCCACAGCATCCATGGAACCCTTTGCACGGTCATATGTGGCCCGTGTCATTTCGGAACGGACCACCTCATAAATCGACTGCTTTAGCATGGTCGCGTCACTGATCGCTGTGCTCTTCAAGGCGGTTGCCGACATGACACGGTCTTGAAACAAAGCCCGCATGAAAGACGTTAGCTGCTGAGAGGGAACGTCCGTCGGTTCGTCTCGCGTGATCAGAAATTTGAAGTGATCATATTGGAGAGTTGCGCCAGCATCCTCAATCACACCCATATACGCTCCGGCTAGCTCAAGAAACTGAGCAGTTGACGAAACGTCCAACATCGATGGCGTTAGAGGGACAATCAAAGAACTAGCGGCAGCCATCCCAGCAATGGTCAAGAAACCAAGCTGTGGCGGGCTGTCCATCAACACCAGATCAAAATCATCTTCTACCTGTGCCAAAGCATTTCGGATACGAGTAAAGAATGGTTGGTCTGGGTTCGAATGAACGGCCGACTCAGTCTCAAACTCAGACAGCATCAAGCGGGACGGCGCAATCGAGAGCCCTGGAAAGTATGTTGGAACGACGACATCAGCCATGTTCACCGGCTCGTCGTAGCGGATCGCATCATAGACAGTCAGTCCATCGAACTCGATTTCAGGGCTGATCCCGCACATTGATGTGAGAGATCCCTGAGGATCCAGATCAACAACCAAGACCCGATATCCTCGAAGAGCAAAGTAGTGAGCGAGGTGGACGCTCGTCGTGCTCTTACTAGAACCACCTTTGAAATTCATCAGCTGCCAAATTTGCAACTGCTCCTCTCCCGAGCGGCGAGGCAGATAACGGCCTTTCTTCCGAGAGGTCTTCTCTAGAACTTCGCGCGCGTCCCATATCTCTTGGGCTGTATAGTAGCGCCGGCCACCCCGGATATCGTCTGGTTCAGGGATTGTACCCTCAGCGTGAACCTTTCGCATGAACTGTCCGGATACTCCCAAGAGCTCAGCGGCCTCAGGTGCCGAAAAAGAGCGTAGCGTCTTAGTGTTGTCTGGGGCAAAAGCAGAGAGCAGATGTTCCCTGATGGCAGCGTTGAGTCGTTCGGAAATCTCCGTTGCAAGAGCCGAAGGGCGCTCACTTGCCAATGGTGTCACAGGAATCATCTGGTTGCCCCAATTTCGAAAATGTGGCCTTTTTCGCGCCACTTGGGGATAAAAGCAGTGATTCACGCGACTAAGTCAAGATTTTTCCTCTATTTAGTGTCTATCAACGCTTGAAGAGACTATATCCACGACCGCGATCTAGGTTGATTTTACAGCTGTAAACGAATTGGCGGAGGTAAGCCCCCGCCAACTTTGGTTTCAGGTGGCGTCTTTGGGACCCCAAGGGATGACGGCCTGCAGGGACAGATCGTCCTGGTTCGCGGCCTTGCCGAGATTGGCGTTGAAGCCGTGATCGCGGATGGTCAGCGTGTAGTAGTCGGCGCCGGTCTCCTTGTTCTGCTTCTTCCAGATGCCGCCGCACTCGACCAGCTTGCCGCGCGGGGAGCGGCCGAGGACGCGGTGCGTGGGGGCCATCGGGTTCGCGCTCGCGACGGGTTCGACCGTGATGTCGAGATCAAAAGTCAGGGTCGAGATGGAGCCGACGCCCTTGGCGGTCTCAAAGTCGGCGCTGGTGAATTTGATGCAGTTCGTGGTCATTGCTCTTCTCCTTGTTTGCGTTGCAATGATGGTCACCTTGCAGCTGGCCAAGGCCCGGACACACCGAAGGCGGAGCGTGAGCTGGAGAGGGGCAGGCGCCGGTCTTTTTGATCCGCGAGGAATAACCCGCAGGGTCAGGGGAAAAAGATCGGCGACAACCTTTGTGGACGGGACGACAGCTGCGACCAGCATGTCATGCAACTCAGACAAAAGGAGAAGTGCGATGGCTGCGAATGAAACAGGGTGAACAGCCGAGGGAGATGCCACGAAGGTCTTGGCTCCTTCCTAATTCTCCGAAGATGAGACATAGTCCAGACGTCAAAGTCGCATCCCCAGGATCACTAACGTGCCGATAGTCTTCGCTGAAGCGCCCACGATGCGGAGGTGTGCTCGGCGCGATAAGAGCGTGGAACGAAAGGCCGGCTCGCCACGAGACACCGCAACCACCCAATAGCCCTAGATGACAGCCCGGCTGGTTGGCTAGGTCAGAAAATGCGACAGGACATTTGACCAAGGGCCGCCGCTACCAACGGACGGGACATCCTCTCTAGCTCCGGCAAGCGTCGCCGACTTGTCCTTCCAGTGCTCATGCTATACGTCATTGACACATACACTGCCGAAACCTATATGGGACAAGAGATGACACGATTGCAAACAGTGGTCGAACTGCCCGAATTTCAGAGGCGCGCCAAGGCAATCATGTCGGACCAGGAGCGAGAGGCCGCGATCGACTTCATCGCCGCCAATCCGGAAGCTGGAGTCTCTCTTGGCGGCGGACTTCGGAAGGTCCGCATCCCGAGAGAGGGGGGCGGAAAGAGCGGCGGCTTCAGGACGGTGTATGTCTTTGGCGGGACCCATATGCCGATCTTTCTGATTACGGTCTTTGCCAAGAATGAGAAAGCCAACCTGTCGAAGTCTGAGCAGGCCGCGGCGGTAGAGATGAGCAAGGCGCTTGTCGCGAAATATGGAGACGCAACATGAGTGCATTCGAATCCATCACCAAGGGGCTGGAAGAGGCTCTGGCCTTCGCAGATGGCGATTTGGCAGGCGCGAAGGTACATGAACTTTCCGTGGCGGAGGTCGATGTCGCCGAAGTCCGGCAACGAACTGGCCTGTCGCAGGCAGAGTTCGCCAAGAGCATTGGCGTCGCGAAAGGCACGCTGCTGAACTGGGAACATGGACGTCGGCAACCGACAGGCCCGGCGCAGGTACTGCTCGCATTGATCGCAAAGAAGCCTTCTGTCGTGCAGGATCTCTTGCGCGGCGCGTGAATCGGGGCCTAAGCCCCGATCCTCTTGATGCGGATCCCGAGCTTGCGGGCCTTGTCGACGATGTTCTCGGTGATACCGGAACCAGGTGTCGCGATCAGACCCTGCGGCATGGTCTCGAGCATCTTGTCGTTGCGCTTGAAGGGAGCGGCCTTGCCGTGGCTCTTCCAGTCGGGTTTGAAGACCACCTGGGTGACACCCCGGGTATCTGCCCAACGGGCCGCGATCATCTCGGCGCCTTTGGGTGTGCCACCGTGCAAGAGCACCATGTCGGGGTATTTAGCGTGCGTAGCGTCGAGGACGGACCAGATCAGATCATATGCGTGATAGTCACCGCCTGAGAAAGCGATCCGAGTGCCTTCAGGGCAATGCACCTCGGTCTCCTTGCGGCGCTTGGCCGAGAGATAGGCCCGGCTGTCCACCACGGCGGAGGTCAAGCCGCGATGCGAGACCTTGGATCCGGTGCGGGGCAGCCAGGGCGAGCCCGTGGCGGCAGAGAAGTGGTCCACGGCTAGATCGCGCATCTGCTCGAAAGCGTCGCGATGGTCCCAGAGCTTCAGCCCGATCATCTGGAGGCGCTCGAGTTCGACCGAGGCGACCTCGGAGCCGTCCTGGATGGCCATACTTTCCCGGACCTCGAATTCATTGTCGTCGAGAAGCTTCTGGATATGGGTGAGCCGACGATGGAAGATCGAAGTGAGGGACCAGAGCACCTCTTCGAGAGTGTCTTCCAACTGGCTGCCAGTGAGGAGACCGATGGTCGTGTCGAAGAGGGTCGCCATGGCGAGCTCGACCTCGTCGGGCTGGGGCAGGGGGCGATGATCGGTATCGCCGGGCCCGGGCGTTGCGCCATGAAGTGCCAGGTGGTCGAGGATGGCGGAGGTTACGCCGGTCTCCTCCTGGATGTCTGTCTGATGGGGCATTATCTGGTTCCTCTGTTTGATCTGACCCGATTTGGATGGGGCGATAACAGGACCGGCGGCGACCGGGCCGCATCCGTCAGGATCGGAGCGCAGCGGAGAATGCGCCGCGGGCCGGAAAATTGTTCCCGCGAGGAATGGCCCACCACGGTCATGTGGTGGGGCAGGGGAATTTTCTGGTTCGGGGCGCATTGCTGCCCGGGCGAGGGGCCCCTCTTTCAGCTTTCTTGGGCCCCGACCCGCCGGTCCATCGCTCCCCTTGTCCAAACGGGATCAGATCGAACTGGCGGAACCTTTGCCCTTTCGGACTTCGCTGAGGAAGTTGGCGGTCAGCCGCCCTCAATCTCCAGACCTTGTGCTTTCATGGCCTTGAGCAGGGACCGGCGCAGCGCATCCTTGCCGAAAGCCCGCAGATAGCCGTTGAAATCACCCATGTTTGGCACGAGATCACCACAGGTAATTCCAAGCGATTCCAGTCGGTTACGTAATCTCTTTGATGCGTTACGTCCAGCTTCGTCATTGTCCCGCGCGATCCAGATGCGCTTGATCCCCGGCAGCGGGATGAAGAGACCGAGATGGGTGGCGGTGAGACAGGAGGCGAGATCGAACTCTGGCAGAGCCGTGCCGATCGAGAGGGTGTTCTCGAGACCTTCGCCGACGATGAGATCAGTGCGAGAGATGCCGGACCAGAAGCGGATGGCATGACCGTGAAGTTGCCCGAGGATCCGCTTAGGGCTCTCGATCTCGGCCAACCCGCCGGTGGACAGGTCGAGATAGGTGCGCGCGCATCCGGTGATCTGGCCCCGATTGTCGGTGATCTTCGCGAGCAGGGCAGGGGCCCTTTGCGGCGGATCCGGGTCGTCCTCGCCCTGCCGCAGGAAGACCCGCGGGTGATAGCGCAGGGCCGGACCAAGACGTGTGATGCCGCGCCCTTGCAGATAGGTGGCAGCCAATGTGCCGAACACCGGCTTGCCAGCGGCGAAGAGTTTCCGCGCCCGCGCGATGCGTTTGCTGGGGGCTGCATCCGGGCGCTCAGCCCTTGGGGTTTCACGAGGTACGGCAGGGCAGGGGGCCTCGCCGAGGAAGGACCGGGCCTCCCTCAGCGTTTCCTTCAGCGTGACCGACCCGAGCCGTTCATGCAGCAGGTCGATCAGATCGCCATATTGCCCCGTCGCGTAATCGGTCCAGGACCCGGCTTTACGACCACCTTGCGCCTGGAGCCGGATGGCGAGGCTCTGACCCTTGGCGCCAGAGGTATCGCCGACCTGCCAATAATTGCCCTGCTTGCGCCCCTTGGGGAAATACTGGCGGCAGAAACTTTCGGCGCGGTCTGCCAGATCGGCCGAGAGGTCTGCGATACTGCGCCGCGCGCTCATGCGGCAGCATCCGCACCGCTGGCGCCAACCGGATGCTCGGCGAGCACGCGCGCCACCACATCGACGCCATCCACCGGGATGAACACCCGCGTTTTCCACTGGATCACTTCGGTGAAGCAACCCAAGGCTTTCAGTCCCGGCAGGGCCGCGCCCGACGCGCCGATGAGCTCGAGCCTCGGCTGTCCCATGACCAATGAGCGGCGCAGCTGGTAGCCGCAGAGCAGGCTGAGGGTCGTCTTCGCGTCCATGACCGCGGCGAAGACCTCTTGAGGCGACATCTCGATCTGGCAGTCAAGGCCAAGGCGCGCGTAAACATTGAGAAGCTGTTCCTGGCTGACCAGACGGCCGATGGCGCGTTCTCCATCCTCGGTCTGCAGACGATAGATGCGCATGTTGTCGACGGGCAGCCGGTCCCAGATCGGCAGCAGAAGACCGCAGATCAGAGTGATTTTCGACGTGGTGAATTCCGGCACTGCCTCGACCTCGGCCTGCCAGAGCTGCTCGAACATCGCATCATCGATCTCATCCCAGTGCGATTTCGAGAACTCGCTGAGCGCGAGGATCTCGGTCGCCATGGGCCGCAGGAGCTTCACGCGAAGGATCGGCACGCCGTCCTCGTCCATGCAGGCCGGCGCCTTCACCATCAGCGCCGCGCGTTTAGATGTCGTGTTCCAGCACAGCGTCGCGCCTTCTGAATCGGCACATATGGCCTTGACCCGGGGCAGGGTGAGCGGATCGTTGCGATCCGTGCGCTCCACGGTCAGGGCGGTGGCCGCAGCGCCAGTCGCCTCATGCTCGAAGATGACCTTACGATCGGTGATCACGAACTTTTCCGCGCGCAGGGTCTCTAGCCCGACATCAAGCGTGCCCGCCTGGCGCGCATCCTCGATGATGGCGGAAAGAAACCCGCCGAAGGCCTCAAAGATCGCGTCCTGCATGTCGATGCGGAGCGCCAGACAGCGGTTCAGGAACTGCTGGATCGGCGGCAGGTTTTCTTTCATGGTGCCGTCCGCCTCATCGAGCGTCAGACCGGTCATCTCCTGGAACTTCGCGTAGGAACAGGCCTCGATCTTGCCTGCACGCAGTTTGTAGAAGAACTGCCGCAGCGCCGCGCGTGCGTAGGGGCTCTCGAGATTGTCCTCGGCGCGGAACATGTTCTGCCCGCCCGTCTCGCGCTGGCCCTTGGTGATGGCCCCAAGCGTGTCGAGACGTCGCGCGATGGTGGAGAGAAACCGCTTCTCGCCTTTCACATTGGTCGCCACTGGCCGGAAGAGTGGCGGCTGCGCCTGGTTTGTGCGGTTGGTGCGTCCAAGACCCTGGATCGCATTGTCGGCCTTCCAGCCGGGCTCCAGCAGGTAGTGCACCCTGAGGCGCTGGTTCTTTGCCCCGAGATCGGCGTGATAGCTGCGCCCGGTGCCCCCCGCATCGGAAAAGATCAGGATCCGCTTGGCGTCATCCATGAAAGCTTGGGTTTCTCCCAGATTGGAGGAGGTGGGGCGGTTCTCGACCTTGAGCCGCCCTTCACGCGTCTTCACGATGCGCCGCTTGCGCCCCGTGACCTCGGCCACAGCGTCTCCGCCGAAATGCCAAAGGATTTGGTCGAGCGCACCCTGCACCGGGGCGAGAGCTCCCAGATGCTCGATCAGATCATCCCGCCGCCGCTCCGCCTCGCGGCAGATGATCGGGTTGCCATCGCCGTCGAGAGCAGGGCGAGACCGCAGGTCGCCGTTTTCGTCGGTGTAGGGCTCGAAGAGCTGCGTCGGGAAGCTGTGCATCAGGTAGTCCATGATGTTCTCGCGTGGGGTAAAATCGACCTGCAGGTCGTCCCATTCCGAGGGTGGGATGTCCTCTAGGCGGCGTTCCATCACCGCCTCGCTGGTCGAGACGACCTGGATCACCGCCGAATGACCGGCCGCCAGATCCGCTTCGATCGAGCGGATGAGCGAAGGGCATTTCATGGCGGTGATGAGATGATTGAAGAAGCGCTGCTTGTTGCTCTCGAAAGCGGAGCGCGCCGCGGATTTCGCCTGGGCGTTTAGCGTGCCTGTCTCAGAGGAAACACCCGAGGCTTGAAGCGCTGCCTCCAAGTTGGTGTGAATAATCTGATAGGCGTCGGCATAACTGTCATAGATCGCGACTTGGGCGGGTGTCAGCTCGTGCACGAGCATGTCGTATTCGACCCCGGCATAGGAAAGGGACCGCGCGAGATAGAGCCCGAGCGCCTTCAGGTCGCGCGAGATCATCTCCATGGCGGCAATGCCACCGGCCTCCATCGCGGCGACGAACTCGGCCCGTGTCACAAAGGGGAAATCTCCCGTGCCCCAGAGGCCGAGACGCGCAGCATAGGCGAGATTGCCGACGACCGTCGCGCCGGTGGCTGAGACGTAGAGCGCGCGCGCATCGGGCAGGGCATTTTGCAGCGCGAGGCCAGCGAGGCCCTGCTGGGACGCCTTCTTGTCGCCGCGGTCGGACTTTTCGCCGGCGGCATTCGCCATGGCGTGGCTCTCATCGAAAGCAATGACCCCGTCGAACCCGTCGCCGAGCCAAGACGTGACCTGGTCAAGGCGGGAGGCTTTCCCCTCGCGTTCGGCCGAACGCAGCGTGGCATAGGTGACGAAGAGGATACCCTCGGGCAGGCGGATGTCGCTGCCCTGGCGGAACTTCGAGAGCGGCACGATATCGCCCTCGCGCCCCCCGAGCGCCATCCAGTCGCGCCGCGCATCTTCGATGAGCTTGTCGCTTTTTGAGACCCAGACCGCCCTGCGGCGGCCTTGTAGCCAATTGTCGAGGATGATGCCCGCAACTTGCCGGCCCTTGCCGCAGCCGGTGCCATCGCCCAAGAACCAGCCCTTGCGCAGGCGGAAGGCGCCCTCGTCACCCTCGGCCGCTGCCATCAGATGGCCTTCGATCTCGCCGCGCGTGAACCAGCCCTTGAGATGCGTCTGATGCGCATTGCCTGCATAAATGACGCTTTCAAGCTGCGGGGCGGAGAGAAGGCCATCCGCGACGAGGGTCTTCGGCAAGACGGGACGGTAGCTCGGCACGGGTGGTGGCACCGAGGCCATGGCGGCGGATTGGACAAGTGCTGTCGGATGCTCCGCCGCGCGGTCGATCCGGATCGCCTGAAGATCATAGGCTTCGTAGACGGCATCCTGCAGCGTGCCGTCGGGTTCGCTCCAAGCTTTCGGTAGGTAGTCGAGCAAGGCCGTCTCGATGTCGTCGAACGGGTGCTTTGCCCGTTCCTCAGCGAGGGCACGAGATTCCTTGCGAGCGGCGTTGCGCAGGGCGTGCAAGTTGATGCGCGTCGGTCGGGATGGCACCGATAGCGCCGAACTAGTCGGGCTGGGCTGGGGACTCTGGCGCTCGGGGCAATGAGTGAGAACTGCGGAGAGAAGTTCAGCGGTCGTGTCACAGATCGGATGATAGGCGGCGTCGATGTCGACCTTTGGGGTCTCAAGTTCGTCGACCGCGCACTTGTCGATCACGGTGAGCCGCGTGTCGACCGTGGTGCCATGTCGCGCGAAGACCTTGCCCTCAATCGCGGCGGAAAACACTACATCGGCGCTTGAAGCGATCCGCTGAAAGGTCGACTGGAAGGATTTCGCGGAAGGTCGAAAACTCTCGCCAGTGATGACGACAAGGCGCCCACCCGGCGCGAGGCGCGCCAAGACGGACAGGACATGCTGGCTGGTGGCCTGCCGGAATTGGCCTTCAACATGGTTCGCAGCCGAAAACGGCGGGTTCATTACGATGACAGAAGGCGTGATCGACCGGTCGAGACGATCGTCGATCGAGGCGGCATCGTGATCCGACACGACGGTGTTCGGGAACAGGTGCCCCAGCAAGGCGCGGCGGGTTTCCGCAAGCTCGTTCAACGCCAGTCGCGCGCCTGCGATCCGCGCGAAGATCGCCAGCATGCCGGTGCCCGCCGAGGGCTCGAGCACCAGATCGTCAGCATGCAGCCCAGCAACCTGCGCGACAATGGCCGCAAGGGGTAGGGGGGTCGAGAATTGTTGCAAACGCACACTGTCTTCGGAACGTCGTGTGTGGGGCGGGGCCAGACTGGCCAGGCGTTCGATCATGGTGAGGAAGGCCTGCGGTGAGGCGGCCTGGCGCTGCATCAATGCGCCGTAGCGCCAAAGAATCAGGATCTGGGCGATCTCGGCTGCCTCATAGGCATCCTTCCAGACCCAGGCGCCGCTCGTGTCGCTAGCGCCAAAGGCATCTTCCATCGCGGCGCGCAGGGCTGCAGCATCGACGGGTTTGCCCGCTTCGAACTGCGGCACGAGGGTTTTCGCAGCCTGGATCAGGTTGTGCGAGAAGCGCGAGGCTTCCGGGCGGACAGGGGCCTCGGGCTCGGGCGCAAGCGGGGCGGAATGGGGGTAAGCGTTCATCGGCAATCTCCGGAGTTGAGGGTTGGCCCCAAACCCCGTGCGCACTCTCTCACCCGGGAGGGGTCACCCCTCCCGCCCTGCCTCTCGCTCTTTTGGGCAGGTCCTAACAGCGCTCACAGAGAATGTGCTAGCAGCCGAATTTTCACTGGTAATTTGCAACCTTATTCATCCCCAGAGACCTTACTCTGGCAGGTCTCAATGAATGCCCGTAACGCGTTGGATGTAAACCGGTTGGGGTAGTAGAGCCTTGGCCCATCCAAAGGATGCCAGTGCTCTTTCAGGATCGGCACAAGCGTCTGTGCGCGAAAATCGTCCTCGAGCCAATTGCGGAACATGGCGATGATCCCCATTCCCGCCCTGGCATAACTCAACCCAGAGTTCAGGGCATTCACGCTGAGGACCAAGCGTGTGGCAGGCTCGACCGTGATGGCCTTACCTCCGGCTTGCAATGTCCACGGGAGCAGAGGCCCACCCGGCAGGCGATATCGGATCGCATCATGGGTGGTCAGTTGTGCAGGAGTCTCTGGGCAACCATGTGCCTCCACATAGGCGGGCGAGGCGGCGAGCGCGATCTGCTGGCGGCGCGGTCCAATGGGGATGGAGATCATGTCCTTTTCAAGCGATGCGCCGTAGCGAATTCCCGCATCGCAATCAGACGCAACAATATCGACCAAGCCGTTGTCGACAACAAGCTCGACCTCCACAGCCGGGTGTCGATGCTGAAACGCGGCCATAATAGGCGGCAGGATATCGGGCATGACCGCGCCCGGCACATTGATCTTCAACCGGCCGCTCACCCGACCCGTCGAGCTTGCAGTTTCAGCACAAGCCGCGCGCACCTCGGCCATCAGTGGCGCGATCCGTGCGGCCAGTGCTAGGCCTTGGTCCGTCGCCCGCATGCTGCGCGTCGTGCGCAACAGAAGCGGGACACCGAGCTGTGTCTCGATGCGGGACACCGTCGTGCTGACGTTTGACGGCGCAACCCCGAGACGCCGCGCGGCCGCTCGAAAGCCCCCTCGTCAAGGACCGTCAAAAACACGATCAGATCGTCTTGGGATATACTGTTCTTCATGGAGAACAGACTATTCGATATTTGTCAGATTATCAAAGGCACAAAGAACAGTGGATACTCCTAGTGTAACCGGTGCCGGCCGATATGTGGGTCCGGCAAACAGAAATGGAAAGGACAAAGCCATGTTGATTGTGACCGGGGCAACGGGCCAGCTTGGCCGCAAAATTGTTGAAAATCTGCTGCATCACGTCGCCGCCGAGCGCATCGGGATCAGTGTCCGCGACACCACAAATGCCGAGGCATTCACGGCGCTTGGTGTGCGCGTACGCCAAGGCGATTATAACGATCCAGAGAGTTTGCGCCACGCTTGGGACGGGGCCGAACACTTGCTTCTCGTGTCTTCGAACGCTGCAGCGAGCGGGGGAAATCCTTTGCCACAACACGCGACGGCCATCGACGTGGCCCGCGACATTGGGGTGGAACGCATATTTTACACCAGTCAGGTGTCCAGTTCGCCGGACTCGCATTTCTCTCCGGGTCGCGATCATGCGGCAACGGAAGCGATGCTCGCGACATCGGGGATGTCATGGACGGCCTTGCGCCACGGTTTTTACGCGGCGAGTGCCGTGATGATGAATGCCAAGGGCTTGAAAGCGGGGCGATTGGCTGCCCCGCAAGATGGGAAAGTCGCGTGGACGACCCATGACGATCTCGCTGCGGTGGATGCAGCCTTGCTCGCGGGGCAGGAGGTGATTGACGGCCCGACGCCGCCGTTGACCGGGGCTGAAGCGCTCGACCTTGCCGAGCTGGCGGAGCGCGCGGGTCAGATAATGGGCAGGCCTGTCGAACGCGTTTTGATCAGCGAAGATGTCCTGCAAGCAAATGCGCGGGCCTCCGGTGTTCCAGAAGGCTCAACCGCCGTTATGTTGGGCTACTACCGCGCGGCGCGGGCGGGTGAATTCTCAACGGTCGATCCCACACTGTCACGTATCCTCGGGCGGACACCGCAAACGATGAGCGCCGTATTACAAGCCAGTCTCAGGTAGGGAACTTCTGTTGCTGTTCGAGAGACCTGCAGCCAGACATCGAACACAACCGAGTTCTAAAACCTGTTGATACCTCAGAGTGTTGAGCGTTTAGTGGCCCGAATCCGCCGATTGTGAAATCGCCACAAAATAAAAAGGCGGCATCCGGGAGGAGGTGGATGCCGCCGATTATTCTGGATCAGCTCAGGGAGGAGGAGGAACTGATCACATGACTTAAGATAGGGGCCATGCTGCGCCTGCACAATAGCTGCCCTATGTTATTTCTGCATTGCAGCATTGACGGAACATCAAGCTTGCTAAGGCCGCGCTGTAAATCCTGCCCGCCGTAGCAGACCGATTTGCCTATGGGTGGGCCTGAGCCATATCGGAATATGTTGACTGTTTCGGCTCATGATCAGGCACCGCACGCCGTGCCTCCGGCAAACAGTCGGTCACATAATCGCCGACGACCCCCCAGCAGGCATCGACCTCTTCGCCGTCCTGCTCAATCACATAGCCATAGACCCGCCCGTCGAGATAGGCGTCGTAGCTGACGATTTCACCGCGCAGGATGTCTTCGGCCTTTTCGCGCAACGCCTTGGTGACACGTTCCACGCCAAACTCCGTCCGGACCGCCGCGAGCGTCACGTAGATGAAGCCCACCTGACCGGAATCCCACGGGCAGTGAAACCCGATGGTGTTCATCGCGAGGCCAGAGTGATCATAGAGAAACACGGGCAAAAGGATTGCCTTGCGCGCGGCGCGGTCGCGCAGCTGTTCGATTGAAAGTTCCCTCAGCGCCGAGACGCCCGAGAGGTCGCGCAGGAACGCCTCGGGGTTGTCGAACTGATGGCTGTCACCCAGCCGATAGCGTCGGTGCCAGCAAATCAGCGTGCCGAGATTGGACCACTCCCGTGGGCTCTCAGTATCGGGATCATGGTAGATTTTGATGGTGTGGCCCTGGTAGGCCTCCTGATGGACCGGGTCGTGCATCTCGATCTCCTTTCTTGAAACGAAATCGACCCGCTGAGCCGGTTGCGGCTCGAGCGGGTCGATCTGGACGTGGTCAGATGGTTCGTAAGCTTGCCGCCCGGCGGCTCAGGCGGCGGCGCGGTTCTGGCGATGCTGGGTGTGCTCAACCGAGACCTTCAGCAGCCAATCCTCAAAGCCGAGAATGGTCTGGTGATTGGCGACTGCTTCGATCCAGGCCGCGCGCGGATCGCTGCCGATCTGCGTTGGATCGTTGTCGATCCGGCCATTGGCCATCCATGGTTCCGGCTGAATGCGTCCGAGCCAATCCGCCAGCGATGGAATACGGCCCTGACAGTCTTCGCGCACATGCTGCTCACCAATCCAGCGGATCGGGACGACCCGGCCAGCGCTGTTGGTCAGGCTGCGCCCAAACAGTCGTTCGGCCTCGAAGATCCCGAGCGCGTGGTGCCGGTGTGCACGATGCGTAAAGATCGCGAGGTGCTCTTTGGATGAGTCAAACCAGTCATGCACATGCTGATAATCTTCAGGCACGCCGCCGAACTTGCGGGCAGAGCTTTCGGCGTGGTGGAGGGGATGCGCCATGTCAGAGCCCCTCGTGTTCGGTGGTGTCGGTCTCGATATAGCGGTTCGAGTGGCTGACACCGATCTTGTCCACCTCGAGCGCCCAGGTCAGTTCGCCATAGCCGCCTTCGTTGTTCTCGAAACCGGGGCTCAGCGCATAGGCGAAGTCCCAGCCGAAGTCTTCGACCCGGTGCCGCAACTCTTCTGTCAGGGTGATCGTGTCAGGGCTCACGACGACATCCTCGACATTGCCGGAGTCGCCGTAGCCTTCGTATTGCACCTTGATGCTCCTCACACCGAGGGCGCGCAGCTCGGTAAGGAGCGCCGCGCGGGTCTCGACCCGCTGTTCGGCAGCCCGTCTCTGAGATTCGAGCATCTGCGTGTAGAAATCATTCACTTGTGTCATGTCTTTGGTCCTTTGGAATTAAGGGAAGGGGAGGGCGACCGTTGCGCGAGGCCGCCCCGGAGGTTTCCGTTGGGGAGGCTTCAGGCCGCGGCGTCGCCGCGTTTCTCAGTCGTCCGGTCAACCAGGTTGAAATAGAGGTTCTCGGTCGCACGTTTGAACCCGGGCGGTTTGCGCGGGGCGAGGCAGCGCACCGAGGCACTGCAGCTCTCGCCATGCTCCATCGCGAACTGCGTCACCTTGTCGATAAGGTCATCCATGCCCGCAGCCTGGACGCGCTTCTCGGGGTAGCTCCCCAACATCTGGAACTGGGTGACGACAAATGCGCCATCGCGATGAGCCGGGTACAGAGTGATCTGGTAGTCGAGTGTCTTGGGCATGTCTGGTCTCCTGCGGCGGGCGGGACGCAACCATCGCGGCCCTTGGAAACCCGCCAGCCCGAAAGGACCGCCCTTTGTGCAAGGGTGGTCCGGGGCGGTGATTAGGGACGGAGGGCGTCAGTATTCCGACGGCAGAAGCAGGGTCAGAATCCGCCGCGTCTGTTCGGGGTCGGAGGGCTCCGGCGAGCCGTATTGGTAGTCGACGTCATAGAGGTCGAGCTTGAACCAGATCGTCGTGCCATTGAATTCGATGACCCCCATCTCGTGCCAGCCCTGCGGGTCGCTATCGGCATTGAACCCGTCGAACGCGGCGACGCGGCCGGTGAGTTCCAGTTGGGCGTCGGGCCCAAGTGCCGCGACGCCGCGTGTCATCACGAACTGGCCCTGCGGGGCATCGGCGACCGGGGTATTGCCAAGGATGGAACGTCGAAACGCGTCATTCTGCGCGGCGATCAGCGCGGCTTCCCGCACAGGGTCAAGGTCGAGTGTGGTGGTCATGGGATATCTCCGGGACGGGCCAGCCGATCCGATATCGGCTGTAGGCAACCCGTCAGCCGGAAAGAGCCGCCCTCGATGTGAGGGCGGCCCAAAGCTCATGTGGCAATCAGATCGGTGTTTGCTTCGTCAGGCCGCATGCCCACTGAGGAAGGCGGGCAAGGATGACGGTTCGTCGCTCTCCGCCTCGGTCAGAGGATCGGTGGCGGGCACGTCCCCTTCGTCGGTCTCCGACGCATCACCAACCATGTCGGCACCGACGTCCGCCGCACCGGCAAACACCATGCCTTCGGGCAGCCAGCGTGTCGTCCTGGCGACCGTGGCGGCGTCGAAACCTTCCGTCTGCCCGGCCGTTTCCGCGAAAGCCCGCTCCATCGCGGCCGCGAGATCAGCCTTGCGCTCGCGATTGCGATCCTCGGCGTAATCCGCGCCGATCAGCTTGCGCGCCGTGGCCACTGCATGGCCCTTGTTGACCCGACCCCAGTAGTTCTGCGCGGTCGGGCGCCAGCAGGCCGCCAAATCGACGTCAAGACGCGCGCCAATCTCCTCGATGATCGGGGAGGGGCGATTGTCGGAGGAAAGCTGCGGTTTGAGCGCCAGACCTGATGCCCAGGCGAAGAGCGCCTGCTTGTCTGCGACAGGCAGCGCCGACATCGCACGGAAGTCCTCGGGCTTCTCCAGCTTCATCCAGTCGGTGGCGAGGTCCTGTTCCAGTGCCTCGAGCATCTTCTGGGCGACAGTATCCCCATGCAGCACCTCGCGGTTCTGCGCCTGGAAAGGCCGGATCGAGATGTCGAGCGCCTCGTTGTTGTAGGACCGCCCCAGAGCCTGCTCGCAGAGCGCATAGAGCATCGCATCGAACGCCACCTCGAAATCCGCCGCCAGATGCGCCCGCAGGATATGCTGGCGCGTCGCACGCAGATCGTCGGCGAGGCTCGCTGAAATCCCGTCCGCCTTGCGCAACGTCGCGGCCGGGTCGGAGCTCGGCACCGGCGTGGAGGAGGTCGGCGGCGTCACGTGTGGGTGGGCAGGGGAGGGGGCGCCATCCGCATCTGCGGTGGTCTCGTCAGGTTCGGGCGCGGCGGGAATATCCTCGGGCCGCACGAGGCCCTTCTCGACGCGCAACGCCCCGTCATGGCCGATGGTCAGAACCACGCCGGCGATGGCGCGATCCTCGTCGGCATAGGGCTGCCGTTCGCGCTGAAGGGCTTCAATCTCACGCAAACGCGGCTCGATGGCATAGTATTCGTCGGTCTCGGCGTCCGTCCAATCCTCACCGTCATTCTGCGCCGCCAGTTCTTCTTCGCGTGCGACGAGACGCTCTTCTTCGGCAAGCAGGTCCGGATCGGGTTCGATGTCCCGCGGATAGACCCGCCCGAAACTGCGAAACGCGCCGTAATCCACCGAGAGATGCACCTCGACCCATTTCCACTCCGCCTCGAAGGGTTTGGCCGCAGCCTGCAGTTTTTCGATGGCGAGACGCTCTAGGAGCTCGGGGTTTTCCATATGGGCGCTGGCACGATCGTCGAAGAGATCGCGCAGCAGGACGCCACCGGCCGCCTCATAGGCCTCGATACCGACAAAGCGCCCGAGGGCCGAGTTGGCGGAATGCGCGGTCTCGGTCAGGTGGCGTTTGATGCTCTGGGGATGGATGTGATAGCCGCCCTTTACCGCGTTCCAGACCGCCAGTTGGCGATCATGGTCGTCGGTCAGCGTGAAGGCCATCACGCATTCGAGGGTCAAATCGCCCGCGCGAAACTGCTCGATGATCTCCGGCGCGACACGGGCGAGTTTGAGGCGGCGGCGCACCAGGTCGACGGAAACGCCGAACTTCAGCGCAATCTCGTCCTCGCTGCGTCCCTCGGCGATCATCGCCTCAAAAGCCTCGAATTGGTCAGCCGGATGCATCGCTACCCGCTGGAGGTTTTCTGTGGCGGAGGTGAGGATGGCATTGCGCTCATCTTCGACGAGGCAGGGCACAGGATGATCTGCGGGGATGATACCGTCATCGGCAAGCTGCTTCAGCGCCTTGAGACGGCGACCACCAGCATCGACCGCAAAACGTGTCTCTGACAGCGCATGGACCACCAGATTTTGCTTGATGCCAGTCTCTCGAATACTTGCGAAGAGTTCCGCGTCATCCTTCTCACTTGTGGCGACTTTGCGGACATTGAGCGGGCTGGGTTCCAACTGGTCGAGCGGGATCAGGCGGATATCGGAAGCGCTGGCGGGCGTTGCCAATCCGGCGGCTTCGGTTTTCGTCGCGGTGGCGGGTTTCGGTCCGGTAGTGGTCTTGGCCATGGTCAGGGTCCTTGTCACGCCGGGCCCGGATGAGACTCTCTCTATCCTTTCAAGCCCGGCACCCGGGCTTCCCTTTCTTTGGCTCTTTTTCAATGAGAGTTGAACATTTAAAGATATTCCAGCACTCAGATCTCCTTCATTCGGTTGGACCATACAAATATTTTAACTTACCCGAACCGAGGGGGAATTCGATCCGTGAAAGTGGAAGCGGATCGATCTCGAGTTCCGCTCCTTTGATTTTGCGATCCTAAGTTTAAGAGAAGATCACCTGAATATCAGTATACTCAGCGAGACCCTCTTCGCCAAACTCGACCCCAAGGCCAGATTGCTTAACCCCACCGAAAGGCGCGTTTGGCTGGATGGCACCGTGCTTGTTGATCCAGACCGATCCGCATTCCATCCGCTTGGCAAGTTCGCGGCCTTTCTCGATGTCGGAGGTCCAGATCGAGCCTCCCAGACCATTGTTTGAGTCATTCGCCGCCGCGATGGCCTTTTCCACATCCGTGTAGCGGATCACAGGAAGCACCGGGCCAAACTGCTCCTCGGTGACCAGAAGGTTGTCTTGCGACAGGTCGGCGATGATGGTGGGCGGAAAGAACAGACCCTCGCCTGGCACGCCGCCGAGAAGCACCCGGCCCTCAGACTCGCCCGCATCGACAAGCCGCCGCACCTTGTCGAATTGCATGGCGTTCTGAATCGGCCCAAGGACGCTGTCCTCGTTCATCCCGTCGCCGACCGGAATGTTCTTGGCAAAGGCGACCAGGTTTTCGCAGACCTCGTCATAGATCGAGTCGTGTACATACAGGCGCTTCATGGCCGCGCAAGTCTGGCCGTTGTTGATGAACGCGCCCCAAAACAGCCCCTCTGCAATCGCCTTGGGATCAGCATCGGGAAGGACGATACCGGCGTCATTGCCGCCCATCTCCAGCGTTAGACGCTTCATGGTTTCGGCGGCCGATTGCATGACCTTCTGACCCGTCGCGCAAGAGCCGGTGAAAACGATCTTGCGGATGCCCGTGTGGGCCGACATGGCGGCTCCGAGGTTGAGCGCCTTGTCGTCGCCGGTCACGACATTGACCACGCCTGAGGGCAGGACCTCACTCATAATCTCCCCAAGACGTATGGTTGAAAGTGGCGTTAAGGGTGAGGGCTTGACCACCACGGTATTGCCGGTGCGCAGCGCCGGCATGATGTGCCAAATCGCGATCATCACGGGGAAGTTCCACGGGGTGATGGAGCCGACCACGCCAAGGGGTTTACGGTGCAGTTCGACATGGCCCTCGTTATTGTCTTGAAGGATCTTGACTGGCAGCGACAGGCTTGCGGAATAGCCGGCCCAAGCCTGCGCGCCACCGAGTTCCCAGCGCGAGCCAAGTCCGTTCAGAGGCTTGCCCTGTTCCTTGGTGATCAGAACGGCCAGCTCCTCGGCATGTTCGCCAATCGTGGTCGCGACCTTTTCACAATATGCTTGAAGCTCGTCAGAAGACAGTTTGGACCAAGTTTTAAATGCGGCTTGTGCAGCGGCCACTGCAATATCGAGATCGGCGAGCGAGGCGTTCGGGGCATATCCTGCTACCTCACCCGACGAGGGGTTGAGGACAGGAAAGGTCGCCCCATTTGTGGACATGGGACGTTCGGGCTTAATGTCGTGGACATGGTGGAATTTCCTCTGAAGAAGTGCAAAACGCGGGATAGGAATTGGCCAACAGGCTCGCTGCCAACTTTCCCATGCAACGCGGATTTGTGCTGTGAACCCGCGTCATGCCGCAGCCTGCTTTGTGAGATTGACCGGATGGTGAAACATATGACACCCATTCGGCGAGTAGTTCGGCACATCGCTGGCAACTTCCGACCCCTCTTCCGAAAACAGGGCCTTCTGCATGTCGTCAGGCGACGCGAAATAGGCGCGAAAGACACAGAAGGGCGAGTGCGCACCTTCCCTAAGCGGCGAAGGATAGGCCACTTCGTAGGAAATCAGACCTGGGAGTCGCTGCGCAAGTGGGAGATGCCTCGTATCGTAATAGTTCCTAAAGTAGTCCGGGTCGACCGGGGTGGGATATTCAACGCAAAGACAATACATAGATCCCTCCTTTTATGAGATGAGGCATTGCCGTCAAACGACGCCGCGGGTCCCTACAGCGAGGTCACCTCTGTCACGGCGCGATTTTGCGACGATTATTGCCTGACGCCCAATCGCCACCAGAGCGATCATGTTCAGCACGCCGAACACATACGCCGGAGCGAGTCCGATGAAGCTGAAAATGTTGGACGGGCCGATTGGCGTGTCGCCAAATGCTAGGGCCCGGTTCGGCGAAAAGTTGGATCCCCAATAGAAAACAACGTTCGACCAACCGTCCAGCATGACGATCCAGCCCCAAATCTTACCCCATTTTTCCGAGAAATTCAGATGAGGTATAACAAATGCGACTGCGATTGTCATAAGACCGTTCAAGACTGGCCCGGTATGGGTTCCGCGCCATCCATGTTCGGTGCCGGGCAGTTGAAAGGAGACGAAAAAGCCCGGGACAATCTCGAAGCCGCCCAGCAAGAACATCCAGTAGCCAAGCCCACCCACCAGTGCAGCAAAAATCATCAGTACACCGTTCCCGGCCATAATGTCGCGGAGTGTAAGCTTCCACGGTTCGACGTGTTCGTCAGTCATAGTATCCTCCCTTAGTGTTGATGGTCCGTGACATTTTTTCTACGAACCCGGAAATCTCAGGCTGGCACCCGTTTGTTGGCGTCGGTCAGGCCGCGAAAGCTACCGCCATGGTAAACCAAGGGCGTGATACCCTGAACCTTGGCGCCAACTACGCGACCGAATATTACTGCATGCGTCCCGGAATTGACGATCTCTGAAATTTCGCATTCCAAGGCGGTTGCGCCATTCAGAACTGGCATCCCAGGACATCTCCATTTGCCCAAGCCGACGACTCAAACCGATCATCGCCTTGAAGCCCACTCCGCCCGGCGAAAGTTTCAGCAGTGTTCTGGTGTTCATAATCGAGAATATTGACTGCGAAATGACCCGCGTCGCGGATCATCTTGAAGGTCCCGGTGTTTTGGTTAGTGCAGGCCAGAATTGTTGCGGGCTCTGCGCATACTGAACAGACAGCGGTCGCTGTGATGCCTCGGCGCTCCTCTCCGAGGCGAGTGGTTACGATGTTTACCCCGCAGCCAATTCAGCGAGAGCCGCGCGAAATGTTTGATCATCAACCATGATCTTCTCCTTTTTTCTTGCTTGCCCTGTGAGAAATGATGAGCGTCAATGCTTTTAAATTTAAAAGTGTACGACGACGCCCGCAGTTACGATCAGGGGATCAAGCGTAATGTCTGCTTCTGCTGGCACCCCACCAACGGTACCACGCGCCTTGGTCTCAAGTGCGATGTACTTCGCATCGAGGAACCATCCCGTCTTGTTGCCCAAGGGTCCCTCAATTCCAGCCTGAATGATCGGCGCAAACGCATTGTCCACGTCGAAGCCATCAATCGCGCCATCACTCGTGTCAAAAATAATCGTATAATTCACGCCGCCGCCGACATAGGCATCAAGGCCATTGCCGAATTCAGGGAAATGATAGAGTCCGGTCAATGTGGCCGGCCCATAAGTGACCTTGCCCAATTCGAGGCCAGAGAGTGGCCCTGAACCGTTCAAGGTGCGGTGGGTGGGATACCAACAGTTAACTCTGCCGAAAAACGCTCCGAAAAGCGATATCCGATGCCAATTGTCGCGTCAAATCATCGTCAGTGGTGAAGCTCGCGCCCGGAACCGTAGCACTCCCAGTGAAATGTCGGCGCTTTCATTCATCCCGATATGCGACAACCCGAGCCGTAGCGACCAGGGCCCAGCATCCTGAGCCTGCACATGTGTGGCGGTTGCAGCAAGCAGTGCTGCGCGCAGATTAGTTTGGTTTTCATAATCTATTTTTTCCTAGCAAAACCCTGGCAAAAACTGGCGCAGGTTGCACGCTGCACCGATTTTCCTCACTCGGCCGCCATCGCCTGCTGTGCGCTTGCTATGGTGGACCTCACACGCTCAGGGCTGGAGAAGATATCCCACTGACGCTCAGGATGGTTGAAGCCTTCGGTGAACTGATCTGCCAGTGCGCGTTTTGCGCCATGCCGCCGATGAACTCCAACAGACTCGGATCGAGAGACGCCAAATTGTCGAGCATGTAGTTTGTCCAGCGGGTTGCGCATACGACGCGGTCGCCACGGCGTGCATCGAACTTCTCTAGGAACGCTGGTCGAAGACGTCGTTTTCAACGATCTCCTCACCAAGAATGACCGCAGCATAGGATGCCATATTGGCCCCTTGCCCAGCACCGGATCAACGACAGCATGGACGTCACCCAGGGCAATTGCCAACTTTCATTGCCAAGCCGCGTGTGGCTCTTGCGAACAGTGGGGGTGACACCGCCCTGCAAAATATCCATTGGCGAATTGGCAAGATCGAACTCATCGCGATCAATGCGCGCATAAAGAGTCGGGTAGTGTGCTTTGATCTTCTCGAGCATCAGATCAAGGAACGCACGCGGGTCATCATCATATTTGGTGCGGGCGAGGATCTCAAGATCTCCGCCAATGTGGTTTTCAAAGACGAGAGCCTTGCAGAACCCGTTGAACGACCACGTCGGGATCTCGATAAGTTCGCCGCGCCAGGAGAAAAAATACATCGTCACAGCGCGCGTTTCGGTCTCAGCGATGCCTTTGAACAAACCGACGCAGAGCATTCGTTGCGGGCGTTCGTAAGGAGAGTAGCTGTCATCGCGGCCAAACATCTGTCCGATCGCGCCTTTGCCGGTACAAATTACGGTAAGTCGCTCTCGTCAGAAATGCATTCGATCTGGTCATGCTCAACAGGACCGTAAACCACCTCGCCGCCGCGGTCGATATAGTCTTGCAAGAGCGCCGGCTGATAGATGCGGTAGTCGACGGCGCGGCTGGGTTGCGCCAAGTCGCCAAGATATGGATCGGGTCCGGCGTGCGATGTAGTAGTAGTGACCGAAATAGCCGTATTCCTTCGATGGCCAGTGATTGCATCCGAGTATAATCCTCACGCTCGACCGTAACATGGTGGTGGGCGACCGTGTTCATCAATCGCGAACCTGCGTAGTCCTCGGAGCACGGTCTGTGTACAGACGTGGTGTGATCCCTTTTTGCAGCAGGTAGAGCCCAGTTGCAGCCCGCAGTGCCCGCACCAATGATGGCAATTTTCTTTGTCATAGCTTCCTCCCTTGATCTCCTGTGTAAAAATAGATCGACAGGTCGGTCAATGAAAGATAAATTATCGCATATGACTTATCAAAAATGGAATAAATCGATATGAGCGATCGGCTTCAGGCCTACGAAATCTTCGCCGAACTCATGGATCGCAGGAATTTTTCCCAGACCTCACGAGCATTGAACGTTCCGCAGGCTACGGTCAGCAAGCAGATCGCCGCGCTCGAAGCCTCTCTGGGAATTCAGCTTTTCATTCGTTCCACCCGGCGAATGTACCCGACGAGAGAAGCGGAGGAACTGATACCTCATGTACGACACATGTTGGACGCCCGCGCCGAGTGATGCGCGTCGCCCACGGAGAGCTCCCGCGTATCTCCGGACCATGCGAATTTCTGCGCCGCATTCGTACGGTCGGCGAGTGCTGCTACCGCTCTTGATCGAGTTCCTGGAGCTTTATCCCGGCTGACTGTCGATGTCACGCTACACCGCCGCCCCCCAGACCTGCTTGATGCAAAGCTTGACCTCGCCATCATTGGCACCCCAGCACTGGAAGGTCCGTACCGACA